>CAYJDH010000006.1:0-33941 GCA_964368915.1 uncultured Candidatus Saccharibacteria bacterium | reverse complement strand
AGAAAGATTTTAATGACTATGTCTTGTCTGACAGTATCAACGCTGCTGTGAACTTGGCTCATGAGTCTGCGAGTGAGGGTGATGTCGTGTTATTCACCCCAGCCTTTGCTAGTTTTGGTATGTTTGAAAATGAGTACGACAGGGGAGACAGGTACAACGCAGCGGTAAAAAGCTTATAATTTGACTTATTTACCGGCCTCAGGCATTATAAGAATAATTAACTAACGAAGAGAGGTTCTTTATGTCTGAGAGGTCTGTGGAAGTAAAGCTAGATGTTCCCTATGTGTCACAGTTCCTGGCGTTCCCACGTAATACGTTAAATGCTGTGCGCGCCTGCGGCATAACGTGCGTATACATGGTTATGAAGTATTTGGGAGTGGAGGTTTCGAGTGTGGAGAAGATGTTCGAAGAAGGCATTGAGTTGCCGTCTGCATACAGTGGAGCAGGGTGGAAGCACTCCTACTTTGTGAGTCTTTTCACGGAGCGAGGGTACTCATCTTGCAACATGGTAGAAATGAAGCCACGACAAGTGTCGCTTTTTGTTCGGTCTATAGACAACAGCACACCTGTAATTGTTTCCGTCACAAACTCCCTGCTTACAAAAAATAAGTTCCACATGGTTCTGATAACTGGGTATAGAAAAAGCAAAGACGGAAAGTTGTTGGGGTTCTTTGTCCACGACCCAGAGTCCATCAGGCCAACAGAAAAGACACACCTGTTCGTTGACCTAAAAACGTTTAAGGGCGAGTGGCGGCGCATGGCAATATTCCCAGAGTTTGTTGCCAAGTAATTAGCGTTTAAAAGGGGCTTGCGAGCCCCTTTTCGTTTGGTTTATTAGACTTTTGCGCTGTATTTTGACACTAAAATATGCTATAATAATGGGAACAATATGGCAGAGAAAAAGGTATCAAAATCATCATATGGAGCAGACAGTATTCAGGTGCTCGAGGGTCTCGAGCCGGTACGCAAACGCCCAGGAATGTATATTGGATCAACAGGTCCAACAGGTTTACAGCATCTTATAACAGAGATATTTGACAACAGTCGTGATGAGGCGATGAATGGTCATGCTAACCGTGTAGAGGTGGCGTTGCTGCCTGGTAATCAGGTGCGTGTCGTGGACAATGGTCGCGGTATACCAGTAGACATACATCCAAAGATGAAGATCTCGGCTCTCGAGGTGGTTATGACGACACTGCATGGTGGAGGAAAATTCGACAATGAGAATGACGAGAGTGGGTACAAGGTATCAGGAGGACTGCACGGTGTGGGTGCGTCAGTTGTGAATGCGTTATCTATTTATACTCGCGTTGAGGTTCACCGTGATGGCGGAGTATTTATGCAGGAGTATTCGCAAGGTAAACGCAAGGCGGCGGTAAAGCAAATTGCAAAGAGTAAGCTTCACGGTACCATTACAACTTTCCAACCAGACCCAATTATTTTCAAAGAGGGGACAGAGTTTAATATTGATACTATTGTCTCTCATTTGCGTCAGCAGGCGTACCTGGTAAAAGGTCTTGAGATCATTGTTATTGACGCTCGTGATTATGCTAAAAAGTTAAACTTAGAAGGGGAAACATATTTGGCCGATCTCGATATATGTGCAGACACAACTAGTTTTTATTTTGAAGGAGGTCTCAAGTCTCTGGTCAAGCATTACAATATACTTTCAAAGCCAGTACATAAAAATGTTTTCTATGTAGATAAAGAGGCTGACAATGTTGGTGTTGAGATTGCTTTGCAATACATTGATGACTACTCGTCAAAAGTTGTAGCATTCGCAAACAATATACACACTGCCGAAGGAGGTACACATGTGACAGGATTTAAAACTTCACTCACTCGTCTCATCAACAGCTATGCGCGCAAGAATAATATTTTAAAAGAGAAAGATGAGAATCTTGGTGGTGATGATGTGCTCGAGGGTCTGACAGCCGTCATATCGGTAAAGATGCGCGAGATACAGTTTGAAGGGCAAACAAAGGGTAAACTCGGCTCGGTAGAGGCACAAGGGGCTGTGGCTAGTGTGTTCTCGGACGCATTCGCACTTTTCCTAGAGGAGAACCCAGATGATGCAAAAGAGATAATAGGTAAGGGGTTGCTCGCTATGCGTGCCCGCAAAGCCGCAAAAGCCGCAAAAGACAGCGTATTGCGCAAAGGTATACTCGACGGCATGAGACTGCCTGGAAAGTTGGCAGACTGCCAATCTGGAGACCCTGCAGAGTCAGAGCTATTCATAGTCGAGGGAGACTCGGCGGGAGGATCTGCAAAGATGGGTCGTGATCGTCGCACACAGGCGATACTCCCACTGCGCGGAAAGATTTTGAATGTTGAGCGTGCGAGACTTGATAAGATGTTAGACAGTGAGCAGATCAAGAATCTAGTGATGGCTATGGGTGCAGCAATAGGGGACACATTTGATATTGGAAAGTTAAGATATCATAAGATTATCATCGCAACAGATGCTGACGTTGACGGGTCTCATATTCGCACACTACTCTTAACATTTTTCTACAGATATTACAGACCGATTATCGAGGCGGGACATATATTTATCGCGCAGCCACCGCTTTACAAGATTGCCAGGGGTAAAGAGGTACACTATGCATATACCGATGAGGAGAAACATGCGATAGTCGGTGACAGTAACTCTGAGATAATAGAAGAGGGTGACGAGGTCCCTGAGGAGGAGGACGTTGAGGTTACAAAAAAAGCTGCCGCAAAATGGAAAATACAGCGCTACAAAGGTCTGGGAGAGATGAATCCAGAGGAATTAAAAGAAACAACTATGGATATCAAAAACAGAACTCTTCGCCAAGTCGACATCACTACTGCAGAGGAGGCTGATAAAGTTTTCGAGATGCTGATGGGCTCTGAAGTTGGTCCTCGCAAGTCATTCATACAGACCTACGCCCACCTCGCCGATCTGGATATATAGTTTTAAGAAATAAAAAGTAAAATTAGATAAATCAAAAGGCCCGCGCTGCGCGGGCCTTTGCAAATACCAGATAGCCTCAGCCATACTTGTTGTCGAGGTTAAGCATCAAACATAACTTGACCAGTTCCTTTTCATCCTCATCTCTTCCGGGGACTGAAAGTGAAACCTCTTCACCAGCTTTACCTCCTTGCCTGGTTAGCAATCGAAAGCTGTCTCCACAGTCAAGGTCTTCAGATTTCCAAAGATCTACCTCTCCTCCACCAAGTAGAACGAAAGTGTATTTGAGACGGCCTCTTTTGGAGAGTATTTTTTTAGCTATTTCTCTGGATCTTGGTTTAGAAATTTTTGTTACCTCACCTCGCCAGTCGCCAGAGGCTAACTTAATAATGTTTTCTGGCTCATTTTTTTCTATCCACACTCCTTCTGTTGTTTTTAGTGGAGAGAGTTTTACAAATCCGCCCTGGAAAGAGCTCCCAACTGCAGACCACAGAATATTGCAACCATCCAAACGACTCTTCATGTCTTTCCCCTAAATTAAAGTGAAATCACAAAAACTCCTACGTTCCAATTACAAATTCTACTCCTCCTGCAGCTGCGCGCAAGAGTAGACATGTACATACATATATGTTATTTTGAATATTAAGAAAATGAAAACAACTAAAACAGATTGGGGTGAGGTGGCGGGCTGGTACGATGAGGTTGTTAGTAATGACGACTCATTTCAGAAAAATGTAATATTGCCAAATCTGTTACGTATTATTGGCGATGCAAAAGGTAAAAATATTTTAGATGTCGCCTGTGGGCAGGGGTACTTTGCTGGAGCATTAGAAAAGGCTGGGGCAAAAGTGACTGCATTTGATATGGGGGAGGATCTGGTAAAGATCGCGCGATCAAAAAATAAAAATATAGACTTTAGAGTTTTAAATGCTGAAAGCTTTGCATCAGATATGAAGAGCAAGTTCGACATTGCGATATGTGTGCTCGCTATACAAAATATTGAGAATGTAAAAAAGGTGTTTGAGAATTTGAAAATGGTAATGAATAAAAATGGTAAATGTATTTTGATAATCAATCATCCAGCATTTCGCATACCAAAGCAGTCTAGCTGGCACAATGATAATGACGCGCAGTATCGCCGCGTGGATGCGTATATGACAGAGTCAAAAATAAAAATGGACATGACCCCAGGAAAAAAAACTGACAAGACATTTACTTATTCATATCACAGACCAATGCAATACTATTTTAAAATATTTGCTAACTCAGGGTTTGTTGTTAACAGACTTGAGGAGTGGGTGAGCCACAAAGAGTCGGAGCAGGGGCCACGCAAAGACGCCGAGGATCGCGCCCGCCGCGAGATACCTATGTTCATGTGCCTCGAGTTGACTTCGAGTTAATTTGCTGTTAGTTTTGATTTAGACTAAAAGTTAGGAGGCAAGTATGCCAAATGCAATCGAGCAGTTCTATGGTCGCTGGGTTAGGATCGAAGCTAACCTGGAACGCGGGAGTAAAGCAAAAGCTAGGAAGACAGCCATTCGCACCCGAGCCCTGAATGAAAACGAAATCAGGGTCGACTTTAATTTTTCTGCATTGGGGTCGCATAAGTTAATTCAAGTATCTGCCTGGCTTAAAAAAAGTAGAGAGTCTGATGCTTTGAAAATGATCGACAAGTTACCGCCAAGTGGGCGGCGAATTATCTTGCAGGCAGTCTTTACGAACAACGACTGTTTGCGTATTGTGCAGCAGGATCACCCTGGGTCAGTCTTTGCTTTGTCAAAAGTTTTGTACTCAGTTTCGCGAGAGCTGGATACAAAAACTTAAAACCGCGCCATGTGCGCGGTTTCGTTTTACTTAATTCGTTCTCATTTTATTTAGCTACCTTCTTGCAGAGGATGAGTGAGATCAGGATGACAGTGATAGCAACTATTATGCTCATCATCGGCATAGTCGCAAATCCGAAACTTACAACCTTTGCAGACTCACAGCTGGCTACGAGTGGGTTGGTAGAGCAGGGCATTGTTAATGCTGATTCATCCAGAACGTATTTACGAAAATGAAATGAGTAGTGATATGTCGCGATCAGCGCAGTTAATATTGCGAAGGCGTTGATGAACATGTGCGCCACACGAGTATTTTTCATCAGCTCCACCAGACAGACTATGAACATGCCGTATATAGTCACACGTTGATACCAGCAAAACATACATGGTGGGTCATTGTACACATACTCATACATATTTGCGCCGACTATTCCGATGGCTAGTATCGCAGTCGTGAGGGCTATCCATTTTTTATAAGATATACCGAGTAGAAAGTTCTTGATTTTTGTTGATGTAAAGTATCCGATGGCTAATACAATATTGAGCGCGAGCAACGCCAACACCCCGAGAGTATTCAGGTCCGAAAACTGTTGAAATGAAATGATATCTGACATATTATTAATTTTTAGTTATTGAGCTAGTGTAGCAAGCGTTATAAACCGCTATTCCTCTGTTATCGTAGTCATATTTTTCTAACTCAAACGTTATTTTGTCTCCATTGTTTAAAGAGCTTATTATGTCTCTCACTTCTTTTTTATCTGAAGTTAACTCGCAGCCCCTCTCGTCATTTAAAAGTCTAGGTGCTACATCTTTAATAGTCTCAGAGTTAATCATCACTGTTTTATATTCAAAATTTTCAACTTCTACACTAGTCATGACTTTAATTTTACTATCTGCTAAAAATTCTACTCTACCACCCACTTCAGGATTGTATTCAGTTAGTAATTTTGAAACAATGAATGACTCGTACTTTTCTCCAACTACAATATTTTTATTATTAGGTATTATGTTAGATATTTTCACTCCTTCTTTTTTATTGTAAAGTGCAAAGTATGTAGCTATAACCAAAATAATTACTGCAGCACCTATATAGATATATTTTTTATTTTTCATATTACTTTTTATTATTTATCTCCTCTTTTAATTTATTTTTAAGTTCATCTAGCGAGAGGGATACCTTGTCGCCAGCGAGAGACTCGAGGGTGACAGTGTTGCCAGCGATCTCGGCATCACCGATAACTATCCAGTATGGATACTTCATATCTTTTGCCTCGCGGACTTTTTTACCGAGACCATTCTTGTCGCTGTCGAGGTCAACACGTATGCCGGCCTGTTTTAATTCACGATAAACATTTTCTGCATACTCTAAATGTAAATCATTTTTGATAGGAATAATTTTGATTTGATTTGGAGCTAGCCAAAGAGGGAATACTCCTGCAGAGTGCTCGAGATAAACAGAGAGGAATCTCTCGAGTGATCCAGCGATGGCACAATGTATCATCACAGGCATGGCACGATTGCCTTCCTCGTTTACATATTCCAGTCCAAAGTTGGTAGGCTGAACAAAGTCCAATTGTATTGTTCCTACTTGATGTTTGCGACCTATCGCATCCTCGGCCATAAAGTCTATTTTTGGACCATAGAACGCTGCCTCGCCTTCGCCATCAACCCATTTGCCAGCAGCACGCTTGTCGAGCAGATTCTTGATCGCTCCTTCTGCCTTTTCCCACAGATCCATATTGCCTTTGAATTTTGCATCATCATCACGACGTGAGAATCTTGGTGTTAATTTTGTAAATCCAAAAGTAGAGTAGAACCTTTCTATTAGATTCCAAATATTATTCATCTCCTCTTCCAGTTGAGACTCCATACAGAACACATGCGCATCATCTTGAGTTATGGATAGTACACGCGATAGACCATTCAGCTCTCCTGATTGCTCGTCACGATATACCATAGTCGTCTCGCTGTATCTGACAGGGAGTTCGCGATATGAGCGCAGTTGGGATGCGTATATCTGTGCATGATGAGGGCAATTCATCGGCTTTATACACAGCTCATGCCCATCACGAGTGTGCACCTTAAAAAGATCATCACCATATTTTTCATAGTGCTGACTTTTCACATACAGGTCTGGCTTTGTGAAGTGAGGGATAGTCACGGCACCATAGTTGTACTCGCTGCGTAGCTCTTGGACATAATTATCTATTTGTTTGCGCAGTATAGTGCCACGTGGAGTCCATAGCGGCAGACCTGGTCCGACAAGGTCAGAGAATATAAATAGTCCTAGCTCGCGACCGAGAACGCGGTGGTCACGCTTTTTAGCCTCCTCCATTTGTGCCACATATTCATCTAGCTTTGCTTTTGTTTCAAATGCTAATCCATACACACGAGTCAACACTGCATTTTTCTCATCGCCACGCCAATACGACCCAGCGACTTTATCAAGTTTGAAACATTCTGGGTCAATGTCGCGAGTATTTGATACATGTGGGCCTTCACAGAGGTCAGTGAACTCTCCTGTGGTGTAGGTTGTTAACTTCGCATCATTCTTGATCAGATCTGTGATCAGCTCTGTTTTGTATTTGTTATCTGCAAACATTTTTAGAGCCTCGTCATTCGATATATCATTCATTACAAAGTCATAATCCTCTTTTATGATTTGTTTCATCTTTGTCTCAAGAGCCGGGAAGTCCTCGGGCGACAACTTGTCAGCACCGAAATCAATATCATAATAGAAGCCATTATCTACCGGTGGACCCAGGGTTATCTTGGCATTCGGGTACTTTCCCAGTACCGCCATAGCGAGTATGTGAGCTAGTGAGTGGCGAATCTTGTATAGATTATCTTTTTCTTGCATCTCCTAATAATACCATATTATTTAAAGCTCGTAATAGTTTTTTTGCATGTCACACATTGACATTTTCGGTGGTTATCTTATAGTAGATAGACATATGAATAAAAACCACTTTATAGAACAAAAGTCAACGAACAATATAAAGACTTTTCTATTGCTTGCTGCCATAACTGGCGCAATAGTCGCATTTGGTTATGTTTTGGCTGGGGCAACTGGTAATACTGATTATATTTGGATAGCCCTATTTATGGCTATAGTTCAAAACGTGGTCAGCTATTTCTTTTCTGACAAAATAGCTCTCTCAATGAGTGGGGCTGTACCAGCTGACATTCAAAAATATACCGAGCTGCATGAAATAGTAGACATGCTCGCAAAGCGTGATGGTCTGACAAAACCGGCTGTGTATGTTATCAATGATCCAGCTCCAAATGCATTTGCAACAGGGCGTAATGACAAACACGCGGCTGTGGCTGCGACAACAGGACTGCTCGCAATGCTCAATCGTGGAGAGCTGGAGGGTGTGATGGCTCATGAGATGAGTCACATCAAAAACAAAGACATATTAATAATGTCAGTGGTAGTTGTGATGGCGAGCGTACTGTCTACTCTTGCCAACTTTGCTATGCATGCGTCATTCGTAGGAGATAAACGTGAGGGGAATAATATGTTTATGATGATAGTCGGTGTGGTGGCCAGTTTGATTATTCCTATTGCTGCAGTGATAGTGCAATCATCAATATCAAGGAAGCGTGAATTCATGGCTGACGCTGGCGGGGCGTTATTAACTGGTTATCCAGAGGGTCTGGCGAGCGCACTTATCAAGATATCCAATTTCAAACAGCCAATGCAAAATGCTAATCCAGCCACAGCTCATCTTTATATATCTTGTCCATTAGGAGGTGCCAGCCACCAGACATTTTTCCAGAGACTGTTTGCTACACATCCACCAATCGAAGAGCGCATAGCGGCACTTCGCGGTGAGAATATCTAGTGCTATACTAAAAATATGAAAAATAAAGGATTACTTATTTTAGGGGGTCTCGTAGTTTTATTAATTGTTATGGGTGCGTACAGTTACAATGGCTTTGTAAAGTCATCAGAGGATACAAATGCAAAATGGGCACAGGTAACTACTCAATATCAACGTCGTTTTGATTTGGTGCCAAACTTGGTGTCAGTAGTGCAAGGTGTAGCAAAGCAAGAGAAAGATGTGTTCGTTGGTATTGCTGAAGCTCGCGCAAAGGTAGGACAAGTTACATTAACAGCAGAGGCTCTCAACAATCCTGAGGCATTGAAAAATTTTAATGATGCCCAGGGACAATTTGGAGTAATGGTGTCACGTCTGTTGTCAGTAGCTGAGGCTTATCCTCAATTAAAATCAAATGAGAACTTTATGTCTCTACAAAAAGAAATAGAGGGGACAGAGAATAGAATAGCTGTAGCTCGTATGGATTTTAATAATGTTGTGCAGGCTTATAACTTAAAAGTTAAGGCTTTCCCAGGTATGTTGTTTGCGAAGATGTTTGGATTTGATGTTCGTCCATACTTTGAATTGCAACAGACTGGTGCCGAGACAGCTCCAAAGGTACAATTTTAATCTAATTAAAATATAAATATGAAAAAAGCACTTGTAACGTTTTCTATTATAGGTGCTTTTTTCTTTACCATATCTTTTGCATTTGATATCCCATACAAGCCGACTAACTATGTAAATGACTTTGCGGATGTTCTGTCTACGGAAACAAAAGACAAACTCAATATAGAGTTGGCACAGTTTAAAGCCAGCACAACACATGAGATATCCATGGTCATCGTTCCAAACATGGACGGCAGATATATAGAGGAGTATGCGGTGCAAATGTTCCGCGAGTGGGGGATAGGATCAAAAGAAAACAATAATGGTGTACTGCTGTTATTATCATTAGAAGAGAGAAAGTCCCGCATCGAGGTGGGTTATGGTCTCGAGGGTGCGCTGACTGACCTGGAGAGCGATCAGATACTTACTGGTATGAATACATATTTAAAGGCCGGAGATTATGATGGCGCCCTAGAGTACGGTGCGGATGGAATAGAGGCCGCAACAGTAGGTGAGATATATGTAAAAGACAATAACTCTACAGCTTCATCTTTTTCTCCTGAGATGTTTATCAATATCGCCTTTCTGTTTTTCTTTTTCATTGTTCCGATACTCGCCGCGATATTGGGACGCAGTAAAAGTTGGTGGCTGGGTGGTGTGATTGGTTTTGTTCTCGCTCTCATATTATTTATTTTCTTATATAAAGTCATCTGGGTATTTCTGATTACTGTTGTTGGTTTTGTTTTTGATTATTTTGTCTCAAAGAATTTCAAAGCAGCAAAGTCCTCTGGTACTACTCCATCATGGTGGGCAGGAGGCAGTCATATGGGTGGCGGATATTCTGGATCTAGCGGGTCCTCATTCGGAGGATTCGGCGGCGGCTCGTCAGGAGGTGGTGGATCGAGTAGTAGTTGGTAGGCTTTACAACCTCAAGCTTTTATTGTAGTGTGGGGATATGACTGTGCCAACAATAACAATAGGAGAAATGAAAAGAGAGGGTGCTAATGTGCTGGATATCATCGCCAGGAATGGTAGATCTGTTTCTTTTTCAGTATTCAAACTCGGCATTGCTATGTTTTTTGTTTTGCTTGTAACATCTATCGCATTGCTATTTAGCGGACCGCTTTTATTTATCGGTGTTATCATATTTATACCATTTATTTTTATATCAGTAGCAGCTAGTGTGATAATGCCTATAGTTATGGCTGGCGTAGCAGAGGAGTATTTACTCTACAGCAGAGCCGGTATATCTATAAAGTCTCTGGTTCTTGGTGTCTGTTTTCTGATCTCATTTTTTATTATCCCTTATATTGGCTTGCTATTGCTATTTGTTTTGTTTGCTTATTGTTTCGGTATAGTTTGTGACTATATTCGCAGAGAATATCAAAAATATATTTCCAGATAGTTTTTATTTATATTTAGTTTCTAGCCACACTCTCATCATGTCTATCTCTTTGCTTTGGGCGTTGATGATGTCGAATGCGAATTTTAATATTTCTGGGTCGGCACTAGGGTTTTTGATTACCATTCTCGCCATGGCTACCGCGCCCTCGTGATGAGGTATCATCTCGGTCAGGAACGCCTTCTCAAGGTCACGCCCGTATTTGTTTTCTAGACCACTAGTCATACCATTCATAGTGTCAGTCATATTCATGTCATGAGATATATTGTTCGCAGGTTTGTGATTATAAGTAAAAAGAATACCTATTATTATCCCGAGTATCAGTATGAGTAAGTTTTTAGTATTAAAATATCTTTGCATATTTTGAGTTTATACCCAATTTTGTATTTGTGCTATGCTTGATATATGACAAAGTTTGGATATGCCATCGTTATAGGATTCGTAGCTGTTTTGGCAGGGTCTCTATATTTAGGGTACTGGTTTAAAAATAGACCAGAGACACAGCCAATAGACAATACTCCTGTGGTTGCGACCCAGCCTTCGCAAGATGCTACGGCGGGCAATGCCAGCACCACTGCGAGTAGTACGTTGCTGTATGAGAATACTGATTTTGGATTCTCACTCACTCTCCCTAAATCTTGGGATGGATACAAAGTTGCTACAGGTACTGTACAATATGGCAGAACTATTACCATCACTCCACCATCGTCCGTTGATGAGATGACTCGTGAGTTTGTGCCAGTTTTGATATATCCGATAGACAAGTGGACAGAGTGGGAAAAGAATAACTTTGAGGACTATCCAACAGCAGCCCCAATAGGCCCAACAGAAAGGGCTAGGAATAAGGACTATGTTTTTGCGACGGCGCCAAGGTATAACTTCGGTTTCGGAGCAGACCCAAAAATAGTGGAGGAAATTGTGGAAAAGATGAAGGCTTTCTAGCTTGCTAATTTTCTGTGGTCGTGTTATATTGACAGAGTACATGAAAAAGTTATTTGTAGGTGGTCTACCGTTTAAATACGGCGATCAAGACCTTGCAGCGTTATTTGCCCCTTTTGGACAAGTAATATCAGCAAAGATTATTATTGACAGAGCGATGAATCGTTCAAAAGGATTTGGTTTCGTTGAGATGAATGGTGCAGATGCTGACAAAGCAATTGCAACACTTGACGGTAGTGATCTAGAGGGACGCAGCCTAGTTGTAAACGAGGCTCGCCCAATGGTTCCACGCGATACTCGCAACTAAATTTAACAAAGCAAACAAAAATCCCGCCTCGGCGGGATTTTTGTTATAATGGGTGTATGAAGTACACACAATTAACTCAAAGTGATTTTGCTTGGTGCAAGATGAATGCGAAACAGATCTTGGCTTTTCCTAAAAAGGCAGCAGACAATATAAGAGAGAGACAAGAGAGTATAAAGAAAATCAAAAAGGAAGACAGAACATTTTTAAATACTATCGGTGCCTATGAGATATCTAATGATGACGAGTCGCGCATGCTCTATGAGATACACATGTTGGCATTAACTAGTGATAAAAAAGAAATACGCGATGCGGCGCGTGTAGCTGAGGTGGAGTTCTCGCATCTATCTGTTGACCTCGCATATGACGAGGGTATGTATGCGGACATCAAAGAGTATTACACCGGTAACTACAAAAAAGAGAAAAAGAATCTGGACAAACAAGACATCAGACTGCTCGACGATATGATGCTAGGGTTCAAACGTCTAGGTTTTGACTTGGCAGCAAAAGATAGAGAAGCAGTAAAGAAAATAGACAAGAAATGTAGCGAGCTGGAGAATGAGTATGACGCTCGTATCAATGAGGACACCAGTTATATACTTTGTGATGAGTCGCAAATTGCGGGCATGCCAGAGCTGGTTAAAAACTCACTACAAATGGTGGACGGTAAGTATAAGGTCTCATTGCAATATCCAGAGTATGGGCCATTTATGAAATACGTTCATGACAGGAACAAGAGAAAAGAGATGTACAAGCTTTTTAACAATCAGGGTGGAATGCGCAATGTTACTATTTTAAAAGAGCTAGTCAAACTCCGCGCAAAGAAATCAAAGATACTCGGTTATGAGAATCACGCCAGATACAGATCAGAGGTGCGCATGGCTAAACATGAGAAACATATTTATAAAATGAAGAATGACCTGCTAAAGAAATTGGCCCCAGCAGTAAAGAGGGACTATATGACTATTGCCAGAGAGGCGGAAGAAGCGGGATACAAAAATATACACACTCACGATACAGGGTATCTGGTTAACAGAATATATGAAAAAGACTATGCGCTCGACGAGCAACAAATGAGACAGTATTTTGAATTGGGATCTGTTATGGACTTTATGTTCACACATTTTGGCGATCTGTTTGGATTTACAGTTAAAAAGTCAGAGATAAAGCTGTGGCATAGGGATGCGAACCTTTTTGAAATACATGACAAAAAGTCAAAACAAATCATCGCGTACCTGGCTCTAGACCTTCACCCACGTGACGGTAAATATGGTCACGCATGTATGATGCCGATAATAGAGGGGGCACAGCTCGAAAAGAATCTGTATCGCTCACCATTTGCAACACTGATTTGTAACTTTCCAAAGTCTACAAAGAACTCGCCGTCACTGTTAACAGTTCGCGAGATAGAGACATTGTTCCACGAGTTTGGTCACGGTTTGCACGGACTACTCACCGAGGCGAAACACGCAAGTCATGCTGGGACAAATGTAGTGTGGGACTTTGTTGAGATGCCTAGTCAAATAATGGAGCAGTGGGTAGCAGAGGAAAGTGTACTCAAAAAGCTTGGTAAACATTATAAGACTGGTGCAGCGATGCCTCGCGAGTTGATAGATAAAATAGTCAAAACTAAAAATCTTTTCCAGGCTATTTTCTATACTAGACAATGCGTGCAGGGGCTGCTCGATGTTGACCTATATACTGGTGTGGCTACTGACCCGGTCAAACATTATCATGAGCTGATGAGTAAATATATGATAGATGAGACCAAGGGGGTGCTGTTCGTCTCCAAATTCTCACACATTGTGGGTGGATATGACGCCGGATACTATTCATATCTCTGGGCAGAGAGATTGGCAAAAGACGCCTACAGTATATTTAAAGAGGGAGGTCTGACTAACAAGACGCTCGGTATGAAATACAGACGCGAAATACTCGCCCACGGTGGCAGTCGTCCTGAGCAAGATAGTATCGAGGCATTCCTCGGCCGCCCAATCTCCAACAACGCATTTGTAGAGTCTATAAAGTAAAGGTTTTTCGCAAGGTAAATACCGTTTGACAGGCTAGCAATTAGTGTTATTTTGTGTTATAATTGCGGGACATTTTAAAAAATTTATTTATCATTTATGCAACAAGAAATACGCAATATCGCAATCATAGCTCACGTGGACCATGGAAAGACAACACTAACTGATGCCTTGATGAAGCAATGTGGTACAGGAGAGGAGGGGTACACTATGGACAGTAACGCACTAGAGCAGGAGCGTGGTATTACTATCTATGCGAAAAACACTTCTGTAGAGTACAAAGGTGTAAAGATAAATATTTTGGATACTCCTGGGCATGCGGACTTTGGATCTGAGGTAGAGCGTGTACTACGCAGTATCGACTCGGTGTTGCTACTCGTGGATGCTCAAGAGGGCCCAATGCCACAGACAAGATTTGTTTTGAAGAAATCATTGGAGCTAGGGCTAAAGCCTATTGTTGTTATTAACAAAATCGACAAGCCAGCAGCAGACGCTAAACGTGTACACGATGAGGTGTTCGAGCTTTTCCTCGAGCTAGGAGCTAATGACGAGCAGCTAGACTTTACAACTGTGTATGCTATCGGTAGACAAGGTGTTGCTATGAAGAATGAGACTGATGAGAAGGTAAACCTAGACCCATTACTTGATGTCGTGCTCGAGAAAGTTCCAAAAGCAACAGGAGATATGAATAACAAGTTCCGTGCTCAGGCTTTCAACCTTGCATATGATAACTTCCTAGGTCGTATGGCCACAGTGCGTATATATGACGGTAAAGTAAAAACAGGACAAACTGTAACAGTCATCAAGCCTACTGGTGAGACCAGAACTGGTAAGGTATCAAAGATGTTTGCGTTCCGTGGCGTACAGCGTGTAGAGGTGCAAGAGGGCGTAGCGGGAGACATTGTGATGATAGCTGGATTCCCAGATATTTTCATCGGTGAGACATTTGCTGAGGATGCAACAGTGGAACCAGTAAAAGCTATTAATATTGATGAGCCAACAATCGCACTTTATTTCCTAGTTAACGATTCGCCATTTGCTGGACGTGAGGGTAAGTTTGTAACAACTCGTCAGATCAGAGATAGACTTGAAAAAGAATTGGAGGTGAATGTGGGTATGCGTGTTAATTTTGATGGAGATAGATATGAGGTGTTTGGACGTGGTGAGATGCATATATCAGTATTGCTCGAGACTATGCGTCGCGAAGGTTTTGAGTTACAAGTATCGCAACCAAAGGTTATCATACACACTTTAGCAGATGGCAGCCGTGAGGAGCCATATGAGGAGTTGGTTATCGACGTACCAACAGAACACAGTGGTATAGTAATGGAGAAACTTGGCAAGAGAAAAGGAATGATCTCAGATATGAATGAAAAGAATGGCATCACTCGTATCAAGGCTGAGATACCAACAAGAGGAATACTTGGTTATCGTGGTGAGTTCATAGTTGATACAAAAGGTCTAGGTATATTGTCTGCAAGATTTACAAAGTTTGGTCCATATGCCGGCAAGATTGACCGTCGTGATGTCGGATCAATGACAAGTATGGAGACAGGTAAGGCATTAGGATTCTCACTTTGGAATTTACAAGACCGTGGTGTGATGTATATCAACCCAGCGACAGAGGTGTATGAGGGTATGATTATCGGTAACACATCAAAAGGTGAGGAGATGGTTGTTAACCCAACAAAAGGTAAACAACTTTCAAACATGCGTTCATCAGGAGCTGATGAAGCCATCACTCTTGTTCCTCCATTTGAGATCACTATTGAGCGTGGACTAGAAATCATGAACAGTGATGAGTATCTCGAGATAACTCCAAAGTCAGTGAGATTGCGCAAGCAACTCCTAACAGAGAGCGAGCGTTCAAAGAATGCTAGAAAGAAGGAGGACTAATTTTCTTTATACAAAGCTCTCAACTTCTCAACTCCACGGAAAACTTGCACAGACAAAGTCTTTTTAGATTGTCCAGTTATAATAGACATCTCCTCCAGGGTTAGGTCTTGGACATATCTCATACGCAACACTTTTTGATATTTTTCTGGCAGTCTAGCTATCAACAGCAGAGCACTTTTACCATCCAGCACGCCGAGTAACTTTTCAGACTCAGTCTCTCTTGGGTCAAAACCTTTTTCAATTAACGAATCCAGTGAGGTTGTTTTGTGTTTTCTGTATTCATCTATTATCAGGTTGTTGAGTATGTGATACAAAAACGCCTTCATAATATGAACCTTGCCACCCTTTGCAAGATATACCCAGGTTTTCATAAAAGTCTCCTGTACCAAGTCTTCACCAGTTGCGTGATTGCTTACCTTGAAAAAAGCGTGTCTGTGCATACCTTTTTCAAAGTCATTATGTGCGGTATTTAGTATTACCCTCTGTTCCTGTTGTTCCTTTGGGGTGATCATAATATGTAGACGTAACAGGCCTTTACAGATTACAGTCAGATTACAGTTTTATACTAGCATTATTTGTAATATTTACTCTTTTCATACGACATATACTTATATGGCAACAAAAAATAAGAATTTAAAAGAAGAGATCATAAAATTATCAGAAGATGAGATAGCTTCTCGTCTGTGGGCGCAAAGCTGGGTCTATGTGAAGACAGTGGTGGATATAGTACGTGAGCCTGTGTTAATTTTGGACAAAGACTTGCGTGTTATGGCGGCGAACGAGTCTTTTTACAAGACTTTTCAAGTGGAACCAAAAAATACTGAAAAGAAAATGGTATACGACCTCGGTAATGGGGAATGGAATATTCCAGCTCTAAAAAAGCTACTCGAGGAGATATTGCCATCGCATTCATTTTTCAAAGGGTTTGAAGTATCTCATGAGTTCCCGTTCATAGGTCCAAAAGTTATGATACTGAACGCTCGCGAGATATATTTTGAAGAGGATGCCATCTCTGACAAGTTTCCACCTATTATATTGCTCGCAATGGAGGACATCACCGAGATAATGTATATCGCCGAGACATTTGCTGGCGCCACAGGAGGCCTGGAGGCCAAGCTCAGCACGGAAACAAAGAAGTTGCAGTCACACATAGGCGACCTAGAAAAAGAGCTAAAGATTTTAAAAGCAAAGTTATAAAAGCTTAACCCGCCTAACTTAGAGGTATATAGTTTTGGGTGTATAATAGGTGAATCATTTCATCTATTTTTTACCTATGAAGAAAAACCTCCTTATCATCCGCCGCCTCTGGGACCTGCTAAGGCCATTCCACAAGCATTTTTACATTCAGCTAGGCTTTATTATCGTAGATCAACTGTTTTCTATAGCGGCAACTTTTATACTTGCTAAGGTTTTAGACACATTGATAAACAGAGATATAAATTTCTTGTTCTACCTACTATTTTCTTATTTTGTAGTCTCCATACTTCAAAATAAATTGTATGGCGTGGGGAAAATAAGATCTCTCAAATACCTAGATCAAAGTATAAGTCAGCACATACAAGAGTACTCGTTCAAAAGAATATTCAGATTAAATATATCTCAGTACATAGAGGATCATTCAGCAATAAAGTTACAAGTTATAACTAGAGGAGAAAACTCAGCGGAAGAGATAATCAGCAGGTCTGTTCTAGATTTGTTGCCGGTAATAACTCAGACCCTGTTTTCGGTTATAGCATTGTCTGTATATTCTCTACCAATTGGTATTTTGACAATATTAACTATCTTTACAGTAGCGTGGTGGAGTAACCGTTTTTCTAATTGGCATAGACCAATGTTAAAAGATAATATCACCAACTGGGATATGCAAAATAAAAATAGAACTGAGGCATTTCAGCATTTGACTCTTGTAAAAACTTTATCAGCTGAGAAATTTTTTCTAGACAAATATTTAAACCAAAGAAAACATATTATAGACTATTACATCAGTACTTGGGTACCTGCTTTTATCCATGGTAATAGGAGGGGTTACGCTATAAAATTTTCTGGAGTTATAAGTATTTCAGTTCTGTCCTTTAGTTTCCTAAACGGAGGACTTACTATTGGAGGTTTATATGCTG
Organism: uncultured Candidatus Saccharibacteria bacterium; assembly: GCA_964368915.1. GTDB lineage: Bacteria > Patescibacteriota > Minisyncoccia > Phycocordibacterales > UBA5272 > JAUPVO01. Next base: position 16,065 of record CAYJDH010000006.1, on the reverse strand, counting down.
CATGGACTTGGATGAATGACTCATTTTCAAATATACAAAGTATAGTAAAGCTGCTACGTTGGATGCCATTAAAATTTATTGAGGTTGAAAAATACTTTGAGGCGATAGACAAAGAGCCGTTGTTCAATGAAAATGGAAAGCAGAAATTTGTAGCGGGGGATATTAATTTTGAAAACGTAACATTCAAATATCCAAAAAGTGAGGGAGATGTTTTGAAAGGTGTCAGCTTTACAATCAAACAAAATACAAAAGTTGCGATAGTGGGTAGGTCTGGATCTGGCAAGACAACAATAACAAAGTTGCTACTGCGTATGTATGATTGGGACGGTGGAGATGTGGTTATTGGCGGTAAAAGCTTGCGAACACTGAACAGTCACAGTCTGCGTAGCCATGTTGGCTATGTAGAGCAACACATAGACCTGTTCGACAGTACACTTCGTGACAATATATTGCTCGGGGTACACGACAGAAAAGTGAGTGACAAGGAGTTGGAAAGTACCGCAAAGTCTGCACGCATCACAGAGTTCTATCATCGTCTCGGTGAGGACAAGTTTGAAACTGTACTCGGCGAGCGTGGGATAAAGTTGTCTGGTGGTGAGAGGCAACGTGTGGGTATAGCTAGGGCACTGATCAAGAATCCTGATATATTGATTTTCGATGAGGCGACCAGCGCACTCGACAGTGAGAATGAGAAATACATCAAAGAGGCGATAGACGAGGCCAGCGAGGGACGCACTACTATTATCATCGCACACAGACTATCTACTATATTTGATGCTGACAAGATAATAGTGATGGATAGGGGGCAAATAGTTGGTGAGGGGTCACATGTTGAGCTGATGGTGTCATGTCTCACATATCGTGAACTAGTCGAACATCAGGAGTTGGTGTAAAACTTAAAAGACCAAACGCATTCCTACGTTTAGTCTTTTTGTTTTCACGTATTTGCGTGAGGTTGTATTGAAATGCACATTGGCAGTTGGCGCTGACGAGGTTGCTGGCAGCCTTTTCGCTGACGCACACTATCCAGCGTATTCTGTCCTTGCTGCAGACTGCAACAACATGGACAGCCTTGGGGTGCCTTTTTGCGACACGCTCAAGCTGTTTCTGGTTGGGGACGCAGTGGTCTAACATGGAGCATCCTTTCGTCGAGTTGCTTATAAAAGTGTAGCATGTTTATATTTAATACGGTATTTTACAATCTTCGAAACAATGAGCGTCGCGGTTTAGTTTGTATATACGATTCCTACCAACCGCCTCACTTTCAACAGCGTTTACTGATTGCAATACTTGTAGGTGGTGAGTGATAGTTGGTTGCTGGAGATTCATTTTTTCTGTTAATTCACCAACCGTCATACCGTCTTTTGTTTGCCCAAGCATACACACCATATTGTATCTACTGCGCTCGCCAACAACCTTAAAGCAGTCTGGACAGAGCTCTTTTTCTGTCGAGACATCGTTCGGCACCCATTCAGGCACAGGGTATGTCCTTTCTTTTTCAGTATTAGTAACTTTTTTTTGACTTATCCCCAGCGATTTTCTATTCATAGATGGTCATCTATATTATAATAAAAAGTATAGATACTTATCAATATAACATAAATAGAAAATGAAAACATTAACACCTGTGAATATCTCTCCTAATTTTACAAAAATAATCAAACGCGATAGGACGCAAGCTTTGTTTGATAAGGAAAAAATTGTGAAGGCTGTTACAAAAGCTGGGTATGCAACGAAGGAGTTTGATGTGGTTACCGCTCGTGAGTTGGCAGAAAAAGTTATCAATTATTTAAATGGGATAATTAGTGGAGATGTTGTTCAGATAGAGCAAGTTCAAGATGCTGTAGAGCGCACACTCATGACATCTCGTTTCAAGGTCACTGCAAAGGCGTATATATTGTATCGCGAGCAACATGCAGAGATGAGGAGTTTTGCCACGGTGTCATCATTGGGGCTAGTAGATAATTATTTGGATAAACTAGATTGGCAAGTGAAAGAAAATAGTAATATGGGCTACTCACTACAAGGGCTTAATAATTATATTTTCTCAGAGGTTAGCAAGACTTATTGGCTTAACAAGATATATCCACAAGAGATACGTAACGCTTATGAAAATGGCGATATACATATACATGATCTAGGGACACTGTCCATATATTGTGTTGGTTGGGACTTGATGGATCTGTTGATTACAGGTTTTAAGGGTGTGAGTGATAAGATAGAATCAGCACCAGCGAAACATTTCCGTACAGCTCTCGGACAAATTGTTAATTTTATGTACACCCTTCAAGGTGAGGCAGCAGGGGCGATAGCTTTTTCAAATTTTGACACATTATTGTCACCGTTTATTCGTTATGACAATCTCACTCAAAAAGAGGTAAAGCAAGCCTTGCAAGAGTTTGTATTCAACATGAACGTGCCTACTCGTGTTGGTTTTCAGACCCCTTTTTCAAATATAACATTAGATCTAAACCCTTCGGTAAATTTCAAAAATACACCCGTCATAATAGGTGGTAAACAGCAAAAGGAGCTCTACGGTGAATTCCAAACAGAAATGGATATGTTTAATGAAGCCTTTTTTGAAGTTATGATGGAGGGAGACTCGGCAGGGCGTGTGTTCTCATTCCCGATACCAACAGTCAATATAACAAAAGAGTTCGACTGGGCTAATCCAAAATTAAAAGGACTTTGGGAGATAACGGCAAAATATGGTATCCCATATTTTAGTAATTTTGTGACATCAGATATGAAGCCAGAGGACACACGTTCTATGTGTTGCAGATTGCGTCTTGATTTGGATGAACTCGATAGGCGTGGGGGAGGGCTTTTTGGTGCTAATGCGTTGACCGGATCTGTAGGTGTGGTGACCGTTAATTTGCCTCGTATTGCGTATATAGCCAAAACAAAAAATAAATCCTCTTTAATTGAAGCGAAAAGAGAATTCTTTTCACAGCTCGATGCGCAGATGGATATAGCAAAAGAGAGTCTCGAAATAAAAAGAAAACTTCTTGAAAAATTAACAGAGGCAAATCTTTATCCGTATACAAAGTTTTATCTTAGAAATATTAAAAGTGGTCTTGGTCAGTATTGGAAAAATCACTTTTCAACAATAGGTCTGATAGGTATGAATGAGGTAACGCTTAATCTTTTTGGTCAAAATATTGGAACAGAAAATGGTAGGAGATTTGCCGTCGACGTATTGGAACATATGCGTAACAGATTAATAGGATATCAAAAAGAGACTGGTAATCTGTATAATCTTGAAGCTACTCCAGCCGAAGGAACATCTTTCCGTCTCGCATTGCGGGATAAAAAAATGTATCCAGAGATATTAGTTGCCAATGAAGATGTTTATAAAAAAGGTGCCAAGCCATTCTATACAAATTCCTCACACTTGCCGGTTAATTATACAAATGACATAGTTGAGACACTTGATATACAAGATGACCTGCAAACAAAATATACAGGAGGGACAGTGATACATTTGTTTTTAGGAGAGAGATTGGCTGATTATCAGTCGGTACCAAATTTGGTAAAGAAAATATGTGAAAATTACAAATTACCATATTTTACCATCACTCCAACATTTAGTGTTTGTCCAGTTCACGGTTACATTGTCGGAGAACACTTTAAATGCAATTCTTGTGGAGGTGTATGTGAAGTCTATTCACGTATTGTTGGATATTTGCGCCCGGTCAGTCAGTGGAATGAGGGTAAGCAAGCTGAGTATGATGTTAGAGAGATGTATCTTCCGGGTACAGCACCTACTAGTGTGGAGGTGTTTAACGTTCCTCAAATAGTCTCTTAATATGTTTTTCGGAGGATTTGAGAAATTCACGTTGATAGACTATCCAGGTAAGACTGCGTGCATGGTTTACACTATAGGATGTCCTTTTCGTTGCCCGTATTGTCATAACCCTGAGCTGGTCAATGAGACATGTAAAATAAAAATTGATGAAAAAGAAATACTAAACTTTCTTTCGAATAGGAAAAATATGTTAGATGGAGTTGTGATAACTGGTGGTGAGCCAAGTATGTGCGGTGAGAAGTTGATTGAGTTTATGAGAAAGGTTAAAAATTTGGGATTTTTAATAAAACTTGATTCCAACGGTGTTGATCCAGATTTCTTGCAAAAAGTTATAGATGAAAAGCTGGTTGATTATATCGCTATGGATATAAAGGCTCCAATAATAAAATACATGCAGACGGTGGGCAGATCGGTGGACACAGAAGCTATTCGAAAAAGCATTGAGATTATTAAAAAAAGTGGAATAGAGTATGAATTTAGAACAACAGTAGTTAGATCCATGTTGTCACTTCAAGATTTTGAACAAATAGGTAAAGAGATAGAGGGGGCTAAGAGATTTTTTTTGCAAAAGTTTATACCGAGAAAAGTTCTCAGTCCACAATTTATAAAAAAAACTACTTATACAGATGACGAGTTCGCAGGTATAAAATTCAGAGTGGAAAAGTACGTCGAGTTTTGTGGAGTAAGATAAATATGCAAAACAACATTATAAAATATAAAATAGTAAATATAAAAAAAGAGGTAGATGACGTTTTTACGCTGAGCCTGTTTTCTGGTGCTTTGTTATCTAGTTATATTGCTGGACAAGTCGTAACAATTTTCTTCCCAGATATAAATAAAAACAAAGGTAAGGAGTATAGTGTATCTAGCGCTCCAAGTGAGAAGGGTGTAAATATAACAGTAAAGAGGGTGGGTGTTTTTTCTAAATTGATTACTGACAAAAAAGTTGGGGATATTTTACTAGGGTCACTCCCATTCGGATATTTTTATACAGAGTCAACTGAAACAGAGATGGTGTTTATTGCTGGTGGTATAGGCGTTGTTCCATTTAGGAGTATGATTGTTGAGAGTTTGAAGATTAATCCTAATAGAAAGATTGATCTTTTTTATTCTAATAAGTTTCTGTCTGGTGTCGTTTTTAAAGATGAATTAGATGTGTTAGCAAACAAGTATAAAAATATTTTTAAGACTCACTATTATTTAACAAAAGAAACAGTTGATTTAGAAAACATAAAATCTGGACGTATACCAATAAACGATATTTTAGAAAAAAGTAAAAGTGGTAAGGTGGACTTTTTTATTTGTGGATCGATGGACTTTGTACAAAGCTACCACAAGCTGCTTTACCTTGGTGGTGTTTCTGAGAGTAGTATTTTCACTGAGGAGTTTTTCTGAGTGATGTTATAATTTAATTACTTAACTTAAAATCTAAAAATGTACACATATATTATATTTGAAATCATAGCTTGGGTGTCTGGAGCAATAGCTTTGATTATTTTTATTGAACATTTGATAAAAAGAAAAGCGATACAAACGTTTTTCAAACGCAAATGGGTTTATATACCATTAGTTGTTTTCATTTTGTCTTTTTTCGGTGGGGTTCTGTCTAATAGGACATATTCTCCCGGGTTTGCGATGCCTATGTTTATGCACTCTATGGCTCCGGGTGGTGTTGCTCCAAATTTACCGTTTGTAAACATCGTTAACTTTTTTAAAAACGAATCTAGGTTTGAAAAGGTTGCAGATATAGGACGAGATCCAAATGATGTTCCTGTAGCACTGGACAGAAATGAGTCAGAAGAAGTAAAGATAGACATAAAAGTAAAAGAGGTGATAAGCGAAGTAGCCCCAGGAATATACTTTAATTATTGGACATTTGATGGGACAGTGCCTGGTCCAATGTATCGTGTGCGTGAAGGAGATACTATTATAATGTCGATAACTAATGATGTGTCTAGTTTACATCATCATAATATTGATTTGCATGCTGTTACAGGTCAAGGAGGTGGAGCTTCATTATCTGATGTGATGCCTGGCGAGACAAAGACTTTTAAGTGGAAGGCCTTGAATCCAGGATTGTTTATTTACCATTGTGCTATGCCAAATGTTAGCACCCATAATTCACATGGTCAGTACGGGTTAATACTGGTGGAGCCAAAAGAAGGGTTATCAAAAGTCGATAAGGAGTTTTATGTGGTGCAAGGTGAATTGTACACAATGGGAGAGATTGGTAAAAAAGGTTTGACAGTTTTCGACTCAGAAGCTCTAGTAGAGGGACATCCTAATTATGTTACATTTAATGGCAAAATAGAGAGTGCTCCACGCATGCATGCAAAAGTTGGTGACAAGATACGTATTTATGTAGGTAACGGAGGTGTGAATCTAATATCCTCATTCCATGTTATTGGCGAAATATTCGATAAGGTGTATCCAGAGGGAGCGATGGGTGAAGGTAGTTCTGTATTCAGAAACGTTCAAACTACTGCCGTATTGCCAGGAGGATCTACTATTGTCGAGTTTACGGTCGATGTGCCAGGCAAATATCTGCTAGTTGACCATGCGCTCGCAAGGATGAACAAAGGTGCCTGGGCTGTGCTCGATGTTACAGGTTCTAGTACTGCAGAAATATACTCTCCGGTTGGTGGAGATGTTATGCATATGGACGGCATGTAGGCTTTATAGTTAGATGTTATAATTTACGTATGCAAAAGATAACAGTAGAAGTGACGGTAAATAGTGACATTAAAAATGTTTGGGGTAAATGGACCAGTCCTGAGGCTGTAAAGGTCTGGTGCCACGCATCAGATGACTGGGCTGTGGGGAATGTAGAGAACGACGTGCGTGTTGACGGCAGATTCTTAACAAATATGCACTCGGTGGACAATACAGAGTCTTTTGACTTTACTGGCACATATACAGAGGTGATAGAGGGTGAAAAGTTGGTGTACAAGATGGATAAATTAGAAAGTGACTTAGAGCACAGAATGTGTGAGATAACTTTTGAAAAGATTTCTGACATGGAGACAAAAGTCACAGAAACATTTGATATGGAAAGTCTTAACAGTGAGGAGCTGCAGCGTGCCGGGTGGCAAGCCATACTGGATAACTTTAAAAAGTTTGTAGAAGGTAAATAATATAAAAGCCCCGCCAAAGGCGGGGCTTTTATATTATTAGGGGCCTATTTTACACTTGCTGCGGCATTGACTTGCAGTTCTGCTATCAATGTCTCAGCTATTATTGCCTTTGCGTTAGCGGTAGCATTAACCTGAGCATTTGCTTTGATGGCTGTGTTACTTTTTATGCTTGACTCTAGAGTCTCCTCGTTATAGCTAACGTCAGTGACTAAAAAGCTCCACCAAGATAGACTCGAGTCCACCTCGGCATCCACTCCTGATTTTGCAGTTACTGTTGTGTTTGATGTTACATTAACGTCAAATAGTCCTAGGAATCTGCCTTTATGTTTGTAACTTACAACTACTTCAGACTCTCCGTTTGCACCATCTTCTATACTTATATCCTCGACATTCTCATTATTAGCAACTACATTAACCTCAAATGTTTCTAGATCTGTATTGCTAGAAACTTGTGCTGATGACAATATCTTTATATCAGATGTTACCTCAGTGTTTAATGTAGTGTTTACATTTGTATTTACTGTGTTTGTACTAGTGTTAATGTTTACCACGGCGGTATTTGCTACCCCTGGCACACTAGTGTCTAACCCCAGATCCAATCCAGCAGCAGACACCATAGCTGGCACCAATATGGTTGATACTAATGCGAGTTGTATTCTCTTGCTTATTTTGTTATTTTTCATATGGTTTATTTTGTTTTTAGGTTTACTTTATATATAACAGGTCGTGATATAAAAGTGTTACACTTTATTTTTATAATATGTTTAGATTTAGATTGGTAAGGCGGGTGAAAGTAAGAGCAAAAAAAGTAAAAAAACTTTCTGGGCAAGACTTTTTACTTAACAAGGCGAGCGCTAAAGCGCTCGCCTTGTCTCGCCTCCAATATTTTAATCAATTTTACAACTTTTCTTATAAACGAGTAACAATTAAAAATACCGTAACTAGATGGGGGAGTTGCTCGAGACAGGGGAATCTTAATTTTAATTATCGCATCGCTACGTTGCCCACTGACTTATCTGACTACATCATTGTCCACGAGTTGTGTCATATTGGTGAGTTCAACCATTCGCGAGACTTTTGGAATCTAGTCGCAAAGACAATACCAAACTATTTACAACTTCGCGCTGAGCTGAAGAAGCTATCCATTTTGTAATATATTATTTTGCCGATCTCTTTATTTCCTTCAGTCTTTCTTTGAGCAGCTTCTGGATAATTTTTTCTGGCACCGGCTCTCCATAGGGGACACGAACACATCCTTTTGATGTCGAGTATTTATCCAGTACATCTTTAGAGACTTCGATTGGTCCTGGTGTCGGGTACAGCCCTAGATGACCCTTCATTGCTGCAAAATAAAATAGGGGTTCCGATTTTTCATTTGATGAGCTTTTCCACGAGTATGCTGGCATACCATAGGCGATGCTTTCCTCAGCATCGGGTATTGTGTCTTTAATGATCTCTCTTACTCTTTTCAAGAGATCTTGCTTATCCTTGTCTGCCAGCTTTATATATTCCTCGACGTTTTTATACGTTTTCATATTTCAGATTAGTGGTTTTAGTATATCATTTTGAATCTCCTGTCCGCAGTCCTATTTGTGCGTCGAGAGTACTAGAGTCTTTCATTTCGCCGTGCTCATAAAAGCCTAAATACTCCGACATCACAAAAATATAGTCGCTTCGCTAGTTGTTTTTGTGACCCTACGCGGAGTCGAACCGCGCTTCTATCCTTGAGAAGGATATGTCCTAACCGATAGACGATAGGGCCGAATTTCACTATAATAACACGTTTGCCAAAATACATCAAATAACCATATAAAACAAGGGTATTTTGGTATATTTTAGGGGTTAGTACTTGACAAGATGGATGAGATATGTTATATTTGTTGCAAGTTGGGTAATACTTTGATAGTATATCCAGCATTCGTTCCAAAAGTAGACAAGTAAGTTGGCAGAGCTAAATACTGCCACATCATGTTAAAAAATATACAAAAATTCGGTGCCGTATTTGCATTCATCCCTTTGTTTGCATTACCAGCTACCGAAACAAATATAGCTCCTAATAATAACCTTGTCGCTAACGACGTAGGGATAACAATTGAGGAGATGAGACAAGATAAGGCAGACAAGATCGAGAAATATTATAAAGATCGTAGTATGCCACTCTCAGACAAAGCGATGAAATTCGTTCTTGAAGCTGAGAAGTATGGTCTGGACTGGAGACTTCTACCTGCGATCGCTATACGTGAGTCGTCAGGTGGAAAGAATGCTTGTTACAATAACCCATTCGGTTGGGGATCATGTAAAATCAAGTTTGCTAATTATGATGAGGCTATCGAGTCTATCGCAAAAAATTTAGGTGGTGCTAACAAAAAGACCGCTTACTATTATGCAGGTAAGACAAACGAAGAGAAGCTTTATTATTATAACGGTACTGTGGTAGCAACATATCCAAAAGAGGTGTTAGCAATCATGGACAAGCTTGATAAAGTAGTCGTAGACTAAAATTGAGAATAAGAAAACGCGCGAGCCCTTGGGCTCGCGCGTTTTGCGTTTCAGAATTCCTCGTCATGCTCAGGGATCTCCTTTCCGAGAAAAACATAAGGGAAGATGATGACAGCTAATGCAAGTGCTGCAAGCAACACTTTTGCTGGTGAGAAAAGTTTTTTTGTTGTGCTCATTTATACTCCTTGTTCTGTCTAAACACTATAACAATATTTGGAGTTTGACAAGTGGCTATTCCAACTTTTTGATTTCGTTTAGGACTAGGGTCTTGTCACCGTTACGACTCGCAACTTTTCCTTTGATTATCACTGTGGTGTCTTTTTTAATTAGTGATTTGTATTTCTCATAACTCTCGGGGAATACCGCTATCTCAAATGCTGATGAGTAATCGCGAATTGTTACGAGGGCCATGGCGTCACCTTTTCTAGTTTTGGTGACCTTCACATTTTCAATCAACACTCCTATGGTAACCTCGGTGTTATCTTTTATCGCATCCTGTATTGTTCTGATGTCTATGCCGCGCGCGAGTATTTTCTCTTTCCATGGATCAAGAGGGAATCCTGATATATAAAGTCCGAGCAAGTCCTTTTCCCATTCTAATTTTGTTGTATTGTCAGCAGGAGGGACTTTGCGTAATGTGAACTTTGGCGCCTCGATAATACCAAACAGCGAGTCCTGTCCGGCATTGTCTTTTGTTAGTTGATGATGATAATCGAGTATGGCCTCCATGTTTTGTATCACAGCATTACGCTCTGCAAAGTCGTCTAGTGCTCCACACATTGCCAATGCCTCAATGGATTTCTTGTTTAAATTTTTATGAGTGATACGTGTTATAAAGTTTTCAAATGATGTATAGGGGCCATTTTTCTCACGCTCTGCGATGATGGCATCTGATATTTCTACACCCAAGTTTTTAATAGTGTAGAGGCCGAACCTTATCTCCTCTTCACCCAGTTCATTTTTAACAATTTCAAATCCACCAAATGAATGATTGACATGCGGAGGTAACACTGTGATGCCCATGCGTTTACACTCGGCGACAATTTCGGATATGGTGTCTATATTTCCAGACTCATGAGTTAATATGGCCGTCATGTAGGCATAAGGGTAGTTAGCCTTCATAAACGCTGTCTGATAAGCCACACGCCCATAACTAGCAGCGTGGGCTTTGTTGAATCCGTAGGCCGCAAATGGCTCGATACGTGTCCACAACTCGTCCGCTTTTGATTTAGATAGGCCGTGTTCGACAAATCCCTTCATCAGTTTTTCTTTTTGTTCGGCCATCTCTGCGGGGATTTTCTTTCCCATAGCTTTACGCAATTTGTCAGCCTCCAGCCAACTGTATCCAGCGAGATGTATAGCTATTAACATCACATCGTCCTGGTAAACGATAACTCCAAATGACTGGTCAAGTATTTGCTCGAGACGAGGGTCTAGGAATTCTACCAGGTCGGCATTGTGTTTGCGTTTTATGTATTCAGGTATCATCTCGAGCGGACCTGGACGATACAGCGCCACCATAGCGTTGATGTCATATATACGAGTAGGGCGCAATTCTTTTAGGAACTTTGTCATACCACTACCGTTAAGTTGGAACAGACCCATAGTCTCGCCGCGTGCCAGCATTTCAAATGTTTTCTTGTCCTCCAGATCTATCTCTTCAATATCTAAATCTATGTTGTATTTTTCTTTTACTAGATCAATAGCGGTTCCGAGTATAGAGAGATTGCGAATACCCAAAAAGTCGAACTTGAGCAGTCCCGCATCCTCAATGGTGTACATGTCATACTGTGTGATGAGTTTACCTTCACCTTTAGGGTCATATTGTATCGGTGAGAACTCCCAGATTGGAGCGGGGGATATGACTGTACCTGCAGCATGAACAGAGATGTGACGTACACAGCCCTCCACCTTTTTTGCCATGTCGAGTATGATGGCTGCATCACGATCGCTCTGATACATTTCTTTTAACTCTGGTACCTCTTCGATTGCTCCGTCAATATAAACTGGGAACCCTTGTCGAGGTGGAGGGATGAGGCGAGAAAGCTTGTCGCCCACCATGTATGGGAACTTCATAGCACGAGCAACGTCGCGCACTGCACCACGAGCCATCATCGTACCAAATGTTCCGATCTGTGCCACACGGTCATCACCATATTTACGTTTTGCATAGGCTATCACCTCATCACGTCTGTCGTCGGCATAATCCATATCAATATCCGGTGCTGATGGACGCTCGGGATTGAGGAATCTTTCAAATGGGAGCTTGTATGCCAACGGGTCACATTTTGTGATGCGTACCAGATACGTCACCAGTGATCCCGCTACTGATCCACGGATATTGGTGAGTATTTTATTCTCAGACGCAAAACGCAATAGGTCATATACCACGAGAAAGTATGGCGAGTAGCCCTTGTCCTTGATAACTTTCAACTCATAGTCTAGACGAGTCTTTACAGTTTCAGTCAGCTCCATACCGCGATCGGCTAGGCCAGCGTATGCTAACTCACGCAAGTCTTCGTCATATCCATTCTTGCTTTCAATATTTGGGAACACCCAGGCGCCGAGCTTTATCTCTACATTTATCATGTCGGCTATCTCTAGTGTATTTGATATCGCTTCTGGTACATCTTTAAATTTCTCTATCACTTCAGCATTACTCAAAAATGAAAAGTCAGCATTTGCAAAGTTAACTTTGTATCCCTCAGCACTGTCGCCCTCGCTCTGAACATTAACCAGAGTCTTGTGTGCGGACTTGTCGTTAAATGATAAGTAGTGAGTGTTCAGTGTGGCTACGAGTTTGATATTGTTGGCACGCGCAAATGCGATAGCATTTGCGCGCATCTCCACGCCATAGTCCATAAATGTGTGTGGAGTCACCTCGAGATATATATCAGCAAAGAGATCGTGATATGTGTCGTATATTGATTTTGCTTTTACAACATTGTTAGTTTTTAACGCTTCACCAATTTCTCCCCATGGTCCACCATCGAGCAAGATTATGTCTTCTGTCAGACCCTTCATATCGTCTATTATCAAAAATGGGTCATGATTGTTTTTATCTTTGAGGTTCGCAACACTCACTAGTCTCATCAGATTGCGATAGCCATTATAATTTTTGGCGAGCAGTACTATGGTATAGCTGCGAGTGTCTTTTTTAAGTTTTAGCTCTGCTCCTATTATTGGTTTTATCTTTTTCTTTTGGCATTCTTTGTAGAACTCTATGGCTCCATACATATTACTGCTGTCAGTAAGGGCGAGAGCTGTGTGTCCATATGCAGAGGCTTTGCCTACCAAGAGGTCAACTTTTGGCAGGGCCTGGAGTAGGGAGTAATGGGAGTGATTGCGAAGAGAAACGAATGACATGCTAGTATTATATCATGCTTGGTATAGACGAAGTCGGCAGGGGTCCTGTGGCAGGACCGGTCACAATATCTCTATTTTATGCTGGAAAACAGGCTGATATTTTGAGTCTTTTTAAAGATAGAAAATTGCGAGACTCAAAGAAATTGTCTGCCGTAAAACGGGAACAAATATATAAGGAGTTGCTCAAGTGGAAACGAGACGGACTGGTGGACTGGGTAGTGGTTAGTCGGTCTGCAGAGCAGATAGACAGGATCGGCATATCCAAATGTTTGAGGGCCTGTATAGTCTCTGGCTTAAAAAAGTTAGAAAGTTTAAATTATAAATTTAAATACGATGACATAAAGTTAGACGGGGCATTACCAAAGGAGTTCGGAGAGATAATTATCAAGGGAGATGAAAAGGTCGAGGCCATAGCCTGTGCCAGCATTGTGGCAAAAGTCTGTAGGGATAAATACATGGCTACACTTTCTCGCAAGGTGCCCGGCTATGGATTTGACCAGAATGCTGGCTATGGCACAGCCTCACATCTGGCTGCCATAAAGCTGCTCGGCCCCAGCAAATACCACCGGAAAACGTATCTTGGGCGTGTATTGCAAAAAGTCTAGATTTGTCGTATAATATAGGGACTATGGTAGTAAGAATGAGACATACAAGAGCGCACACAGGTAATCGTCGCTCACATCACGCATTAAAAGCATTGAATCTAAACGCGTGTACAAACTGTAAAGCAGTAGTACGCAGTCATCGTGTTTGTGACGCTTGTGGATATTATAAAGGTAAACCAGTTCTAACTGTAAAGAAGGCTGAATAAGCCAAAACAAAACCCTGTACTTTTTAAACAAAATATTATGAGCGCAAGACACATCTCAAGAGTAATAGCAATGCAAACAATGTATGAGCTTGATATTACAGACTCTCTTAACATTTCAACAGAGGAGTCAAAGAAAATAGTCGCTCGTAATATTGTGGAATTTGGAGGTAGCTTGAAAGAGTCTGATTTTACAGAAAAGATACTCGCTGAGACATTGTCACGTCTTACTACTCTCGACGAGATAATACAAAAGGCGGCTCCAGAGTGGCCAATGGACAAGATTAATATTGTGGACAGGAATGTATTGCGTGTAGGACTGTGCGAGTTACTTTTTGGCGACAGAGAACATGTTCCACCAAAGGTTGCTATCGATGAGGCCATTGAAATTGCAAAGGAGTATGGAGGCGAGTCGAGCGGTAGATTTGTTAATGGGGTGCTCGGTGCTGTATACAAAGAGATGGGCGAGCCAGGCAAGGGGGATGTGTCTGCAAAGCCAATACAAATCGAGGAGCTGATCGGTGTAATAGTAACCAGCACATATGGCGACAAGAAATATGTAGGTATGGTGCATGATATATTTGGACATTGGACATTGTGCAAATCACACAAAGCCGAAGGTGAAAGTGTAGAGGCCGCAGTAGCGAGAGTGGTCAAAAAAGAATTTGGAATATTGGACGCAAAGATAATTGAAAAAATAGGTGAGAATGCATATGTGGCTCATCATCCTGAAAAGGGTAAAGTCCGCAAGCAGGTTGAGTACTATCTTGCTCGTACTGCTCATGAGGCACCAAAGGTAGAGGACAGCAAGGGTCTCGACGAGGCAAAATGGTGGCGCATGGACGAGGTCAGTATATTGCCAGTTTACGAAGACATGAGACCAACAATATTGCGCGCATTAGAAATAATCAAAAATGAATAGTTTAGAAGATATACTAAAACAGAATAATATAGTCCCGAAAAATCTTGAGCTGTATGAACAAGCTTTTGTTCACCGTAGCTTTATAAATGAAAATCCAAAGTTTTCATTGGGGCATAATGAGAGACTCGAGTTCCTCGGTGACTCGGTATTGGAATTGATAGTGACCGATGCCCTGTATGCAAAGTATCCAGATCATTCAGAGGGGGACCTGACTGCATATCGCTCTGCACTCGTGAACACTGTATCAATAGGAGACTGTGCATTTGGACTTGGCTTTAATGATTTGCTCAAGCTTTCAAAAGGTGAACAAAAAGACACCGGCAAGGCACGTGCATCTATACTCGCTGACACATATGAGGCATTCTTGGGGGCGCTATACCTCGATCTCGGATATGACGCATGCGTAACGTGGGTCACAAAAACACTACTCATCGGTACTGATAACATAGTTCGCGGCGGGCTATTCAAAGATGCGAAAAGCTATGTACAAGAAAAGGCTCAAGAGAAATTTAAAGTCACACCTAGTTATCGTGTGATATCAGAGACAGGACCAGATCATGACAAGCTATTTGTGGTGGGTGTATATTTTGGTAATGACAAAGTCGCAGATGGTGAGGGAAAGAGTAAACAGGAGGCCGAGACTAACGCTGCAAAAGGAGCCCTAGAGAAAAACAAATGGACAATGACCGAATAGGCGAGAGACTGGATGTCGAGTTGTCAAAGAGAGGCCTGGTAAAATCTAGAACAACAGCAAAAGCATTGATATTAGAAAACAAAGTCCTTGTAAATGGCACGATTTGCAATGTTCCAAATAAAAAGATTTCTGCTGACGATGAGATAGTCGTAACAGAAAAACAAAAATATGTTGGGAGGGGCGGATATAAATTAGAGGGGGCATTAAAATATTTTAATTTGAAAGTAGATGGTCTGGTCTGTTTAGATGTAGGGTCATCGACAGGCGGGTTCACAGACTGTCTATTACAAAATGGCGCAGCACATGTCACAGCTGTAGATGTGGGCAGTGGTCAATTTGATCAGGGGTTGCTAGAAAAAAATAAAGACAAAATAAGTCTTTACGAGGACACAGACATACGCGAGTATACAAAAAAGGGCACAGTTGAAACTGCTTTTGATGTTTTGGTGTGTGATGTATCATTTATCTCAGTCAGGTTGCTGGCTAAAAGCTTTTATAAGCTTTTAAAATTTAACGGTGTTGGGATAATTTTGGTAAAACCTCAATTTGAAGTCGGCAAAGGCAATACTAAAAAAGGTATAGTGCGTGAAGAGTCACTGCGTGAGGAGGCGCTAGCTGATGTTGTCTCAGAATTCAAAGATTGTAAATTCAAAATCATGGGTACCTGCGACTCACCAATACAAGGCAGCGACGGTAATCACGAATATTTCCTCCGTGTACAAAAGTAAAACTACTTTTTATCTATCAACTTTCCTAGATCTAGTGTTTTGTTGATGCCGACTTGGCGGACAAAATCATTCACGTGTGATACGAGAACGAGTACACCTTGATAGT
>CAYJDH010000005.1:30506-36190 GCA_964368915.1 uncultured Candidatus Saccharibacteria bacterium | reverse complement strand
TATTTTAATTCCTAGAGTTGAATGCGTACTTGAATGTGTCTTTGTCTATATACTCCATCTCGAGACCAGTGGAGACACCGCGAGCAAGATGAGATATTTTAACTTTATCGATGCCAACAATCTGTGCGATGGTTTTCTGTATGTATTCTGTAGTGTTTTCTCCTTCATCATTTACCGGCAGGGCGAATATTAACTCTTCTAATTTGTTTTCTTTTAATAGTGCGATGATGTATGAGACTAGCTCTTGTATTCTGATATGTTCTTTTGGATTGTCAGCTAAAAAGGGGAGGCGACCACCCAAAACAAAATATCTACCAACATATTCACCGGTGCGCTCGATAGCATCAATGTCTAGCTCTTTTTCCAATAACATTATCTGCGAACTTTTTCTATTTTCGTCTTTACATATGTGGCAGAGGTCTGTCTGATTGCCTTCGATTGAGAACCAGGTATAACATAGCGAACATTGTTTAGAATGACTCTTCACATCCTGGAGTGCGGTGGTGAGGCTGTCTACATACCCCTTGGACTGCTTCATAAGGTAATATGCAAAACGCTGAGCCTGTTTAGGTCCAACACCTGGGAATTTTAATAAGAGAGCCACTAGATTTTCTTTTTGATTCATTTTAGTATTTACAATTCAACACTCATTTCTGGTATTTTAAAATCACCAAATGCATCCTCAGCAATCTCGATAAAGCTTGTCTTTTTATCGTCGAACATTAATTTGGTATTGCCTGTTGGTCCGTTACGATGCTTTTCAATCAGTATCTCTACTACATTATTTTTCTGATTCTCCTCACCATATTTCTCTTCACGATGTATGAACATCACAACGTCCGCATCCTGCTCGATAGATCCTGAGTCGCGGAGGTCGGACAGTCTAGGGCGGCCTCCACGCTGCTCAACATTACGAGAGAGCTGTGACAGTGCAATGACAGGGACATTGAACTCCTTTGCGAGACCCTTGAGAGATCTAGATATGTCAGTTACCTGATTTACCATACTGTCATATTGGCGTGTTGTACCCATCAGTTGCAAATAGTCCACAACGATGAGACCAACTGGCTGTTCAGCTTTTAGGCGGCGCAATACTGACCTCATATTCACAATATTGTTCGCAGGTGTGTCGTCAATAAAAATAGGGGCCTTTGCTAGGTCATTTAGACCTTGTTGCAGTCTCTCTATATCATCCTCCATTGATAACTTGCCGGTGCGAAGTTTCCACCCATCCACGCGTGACTGAGCCGCGAGCATACGGTCGAATAGCTGCTCCTTTGACATTTCGAGTGAGAAAAATGCAACATGAGTGCCATGAGTAACAGCAGCCGTACGTGCAAAGTCTAGCGCAAGAGATGTCTTTCCCACTGATGGACGAGCGGCGAGTATTATGAGGTCTGCATTTTGGAAACCAGATAATTTGTTATCCAGATTTTTAAATCCTGTTGGCACACCACGTATACCAGTTGTACCGTCATGAAGTCTCTCAACTCTTTTCCAAGCCTCATCTATCAATTCACCGAGATGCACCAGCTTGCCAGCACCAGATCCAGCTGAGGTGATGTCAAACACTTCTTTTTCCGCCTCCTCGAGTATCAGCTCTACGTCATCTTTTTCAGCAAATGACTTGTCAGCGATACGAGTACTGACCTCGATGAGCTTTCTCAATAACTCCTTTTTGCGAAGATGAGTGGCATAGTATTTGATGTTTGCTGCTGATCCTACGGCGTTAGACAACTCAGCCAAATATGCCGGGCCACCGATGCGATCAATGTCATCAATCTTTTTGAGATGCGCATGCAAACTGATCAGGTCTACGGGTTCCTTTCTATTTTTGAGGTCTACTACAGCTTTCCAAATTGATTTGTGCTTTTCAGCATAAAAAGTATCGTGAGTGATAATGTCCTCGATATCGTAAAAGCTTTCTGGAGAGATGATAATAGCGCCGAGTAGTGCTCGCTCACTGTCTAGATCTTGAGGCGGGATACGTGCTCCGTCAAATGGACTGCGCTCGTCTTTGTCGCGATAGTTATTCTTATATTGCCTCTTCTCCTGCATGTGTCCAGTATATGCGTCCCTCACAAAAAAAGCGACTTCACAAATACAAAAAAGTGGGGGATAACGGGGAAAAGTTTACCATTTACTTTTTCTATATTATGTGTTATAGTATAATTTGAATTGTACAAACATAACAGGAGATCAGCGTGACTCAAACCGAAATCTATAAACTCGATGTGGGGTATAAGGTCAAAACTCCTCAGGCAAGTAGAAACATTGTCTGCACATACTACTACTCACGCCTTGAAGCCCAAGATACTCATGTCAGATGGTTGCTGTCAGAAAGAACTCGACAGACACTTGCTGGAGAGACTAGGAACAACGAGGTTGTTGGAATCATGATTTCGAAATCAGAAAACCAACAAAACTTGCTTTCAAGACTAAAGCAATCTAAATTGAAACCTCTGACAACGTTTGCGCACGGGACGAAAAAAGACGAAATTCCCGACGGCTACGTATCGATGGTCTAAAAACCTCGATTCGCAAAACGAAATCGTCCCGCCAATCATCACGATGGCGGGATTTTTATATTATTATTTTAAATTGACTATCGAACTACTTTATTGTAGTGTTTGCAGCAGACCCAAGTTACTAGTTTACTGTTTTTTCAACTCACTTTATTCAAATGGAGGCCATAATGGCAAATACAAAAACGGACATGCTGTCTTTCCCTGGTCAGCCTGTTGGCGGCATGCGATATTTCTTTACTGAACGAGCAAAGCCATTCGGCGGACTCGAAGCTATTGCTGCCCGGTATGAATTTATGAGCCTTTACGCTGATGGCAACGATAACGAACCCAGTCACATTCGGATGCAAATTGATGGCAATGTCGTCGCCGGCTGGGGAGTCGTATGCAAAACTAGCGAAACACTCGACCCAGACGCGATCGAAATAAATAGTGACGACGTGGAAGAGGAGTTGCAAATCTACTTGTTCGGACAACTCATACTCTCGCTACTCGTCACACAAGACATGGATCCTGAACTGCTTACCTGCGAAGGCTTTTACGAGCTAGTCAAAGATGAGGAGGGCAAAAATCCCAGCCTAAGCACTATCCTTGCTGCTCTGATACACAGCGCACGTCAGCCACTGTTTGAAAATTACAACGATGAGCTGGATGAACTGAACATCGAAGGTGGACCGTCATACAAATTCGCCGACTGGGTACTCGGCGCACGAGGTGAAGGTGAACCATTCGAACTCAAAACCAAATAGGAGGCTCTATGCCAATAGATAATGACACCGGACCACTGAAACTACGAATATGGGTTTGGGTTGTCCACGCCTGGTACCACTTAAATGGAAATCCTAGCACGACAGAAGTGCTTTGGGTCTACGCGACTTTGAAAGAAGCCGATAAACACGAAAACTTTCTCAAGTGGAAAATGCGCTCCCAGTTGGGCGCAGATGGCGCTACAGAAAAAAAGATCAAGATGGTAGGGATCAGTATGCGTCAATCTTCGAAGAAACTTGAAAAGTATTTGCTCGACAGGTTCACAAAACCTGAAGACGAAAACTCACGCGAGATTCCTCCTGGGCACATGCCGTACGATCCACCGACACGAATGAGCCGTAAACAGTGGGCAGCTCGCGCAAAGCCACCAGCCAAGCCAATTGCGACAAAGCCAAAACACAAACACGTTCCTAAAAACGGTAGGAGAATTAATCAATAACCTCAAAACCGAGTGCGTTGATCTCCTCGCGTAGTGCATCGCTGGTCGCCCAGTCCTTCTCGGATCGGGCGATTTTTCTTTTTTCTATTAACTCGAGAGCCTCAGGGGTATAATTCACAACTTCTTCAGAATATGACAGGTCGAGACCCAATACTTTATTCATTTTCAAAATAGTAGAGTAGGTGTGGTCGGCCTTTTCATTTATCATCTCCCAGATAACAGCTATACCACGACTAGTGTTCACATCATCATACACAGCCTCTAGGAACTTTTCATACCAAGGGGTGTTAATTCTAAACTTTGTGGCGTCAATGATATTCTCTTTTACTTTTGCAGACTCGTACATATAGCGTGATAACTTTTTGAGGGCAGTCTGCGCAGCATCCAATGCCTCGTATGAGAAATCTATTTCTTTTCTATAGTGTGTAGTGAGCAGCAGATATCTGTATGCAGCAGGGTTATAATTGGCATCCAATAAAGTCTGCAGGCGCATAAAGTCGTCATTACTCTTTGACATCTTGCCAGTCTTGTCATTGAGAAAGTTCACATGGCACCAATAATTTACAAATCGCTCACCATTATGTGCACACTCTGATTGGGCTATCTCATTAGTGTGATGTACTGGTATGTGGTCTATGCCTCCGGTGTGTATGTCAAAATGCTTGCCAAGTAGTGCCTCGCTCATCGCACTACACTCGATATGCCAACCAGGGAATCCTGTACCCCATGGCGACCCCCACTCCATTTGACGCTGCTCATTCTGTGGTGAGAACTTCCACAAAGCAAAGTCTGTTTTATTTTTCTTTTCACCCATATCCACACGCTCGCCAGCATTTAATTTATTGATATCAATCTTTGCAAAGTCCGCATAAGCAGGGAAGTGTGAGGTGTCAAAATATATACCATCGCTGGTTTTGTATGTGTAGCCATTGCGCTCAAGCTTTTCAATTATCTTTATCTGTTCATCTATGTAGTCAGTGGCACGTGGGAACGCAAAGTTATCAGCGTCAATATTGAGTAGATCGAGGTCATGCATGAATGCATCTGTGTAGAACTTGGCAACGTCCCAAACATTTTTACCTTCACGAGCTGCGCCTTTTTCGAGTTTGTCCTGCCCATCATCACCATCACCGACAAGATGTCCAACGTCAGTGATATTGATAACATGAGTGACAGTCTCATATTTTGTTCGCAATACATTTTGCAAAATATCTGCAAACACATAGGCACGCATATTACCAATATGAGCATAGTGATAAACGGTAGGTCCACAGCTGTATATACGCACATTGTTCTCATCAATTGGCACAAAATCCTCGATACTTCGCGATGCGGTATTGTATAGCTTGATATTCATATGCACAGTATAACAAATTTTTTATATGACGCAGCCTCTGCTATACTGTGGGTAATATGTCATTATACAAAAAAATAGTCTATATTTTGATCCTAGTTATCGCAGTATATCTAGCATTCCTATACGGTAAAGCAGAGAGCAGTCTGGGAGGTCTGTCTATAACATCAGCTCAAACTATGGCTAGCAGTACTGGATTTGCAGGACTGGATGAAGTGAGGGGGCTGATAGATAGTAAATTCATATCTTGGAAAGCGACATACACTCCGCCAACAACAAAAGATCTGGAGTATGGAATAATCCGTGGGTATGTGGATGCTTATAAAGACCCGTACACTACATATTTCCCACCTGTAGAGGCTGAACAATTTGCTCAGAATGTTAAGGGGTCATTTGGTGGCGTTGGTATGGAGGTAGGCATAAAAGACAAAATGATAACGATCATAGCACCATTAAAATCGAGTCCCGCTGAAAAAGCCGGCGTCAAAGCAGGTGACATGATATTGTCAGTTGGAGACAAAGACATATCGGGCATGAGTGTAGAGCAAGCGGTAGGACTGATACGTGGAGACATAGGCACAAGTGTGACATTTAAAGT
>CAYJDH010000005.1:0-30406 GCA_964368915.1 uncultured Candidatus Saccharibacteria bacterium | reverse complement strand
AGCAAGCGGTAGGACTGATACGTGGAGACATAGGCACAAGTGTGACATTTAAAGTATATAGGCCTCTGACAAAAGAAACTAAATCATTCACAATAGTAAGACAAGAAATAAAAATACCAACAATAGACACAGAAACGAAAAATGGTGTGTTTGTAATACATCTTTATAATTTTTCTGCTGAATCTCCAGAGATGTTCCGCAAGGCATTGGTAGAATTTACAAAATCAAATAGCAAATACCTGATGATAGATCTGCGTGGCAATCCAGGCGGGTACCTAGAGTCATCAGTGCAAATAGCTAGCTATTTTATACCTCAAGGTGGAGTAATAGTCGAAGAAAAAGGGAATAGAGAATATGGTGCAAATATACACAGATCATTGGGATATGCCGGTATAGACACTTCAAAAATAAAAATAGGAGTACTGATAGATGAGGGATCAGCTAGCGCGAGTGAAATATTGGCGGGAGCGATGAAAGATCAAAAAGTTGCAACAGTTCTGGGTCAGAAATCATTTGGGAAAGGAAGTGTGCAAGAGTTTATAACCCTCGGCAATGGTGGAGCATTAAAGGTGACTGTGGCTACATGGTATACACCAAATGGTATCAGCATCACAAAAGATGGAGTGACTCCAGACATAGAGCTGAAACGTGCGACATCGACAACTGCAATATCCGAACTAAATGCAGCGACACTCAAACTTAAATCGTTAAAATAATTATGAAAGTAAAGTTATTGATGAATGTTACAAAGCTTGGCAACAAGGGTGATATTGTGGAAACGAGTGATAACTACGCTGTGAATGTTCTGCTGAAAACTGGAAAGGCTGTGCGTGCAACCGAACAAATAATAAAAGCGAAACAAGCAGTAGATAAAGTCAAACAGGAAGCCAAAGAAAAAGAAGGTGATGCCTTTGTTGCTTTTTATGAGAAGTTAAAAGCTGACCCATTAATATTCAAAAAGAAAATAGATAACAAGGGCCATCTATATGCAAAGCTGTCGGCAAATGAAGTAACGGATGAAATATTTAACAAATACAAATTATCTATTGATCCAAAAAGTATAGAAATACCGTCTCACGACTCATTAGGTGAGGTAAATGTTGGAATAACCAATAAAGGTAAAAAATACTCTTTTATTTGTGTTTTAAAGTAAGTTATCCAGTTCAAATATAGCGATTCTCATGCTATATTAATTTATATATGCATCACTTACACAAGCATCGACATTTTTTCCACATAATACCGACACTGATAATCGCGGCGATATTTATTTTCAACTACACACATACTTTTGCAGCTTACTATTATGCATCGCAATTTGGAACAGAAGGTGTTGGTAATGGGCAATTTTCTTACCCGAGACACATAGCCCAAGATGCGAGCGGAAATCTGTATGTTACAGACAATGGTAATAGTCGTGTACAAAAGTTTGATAGTAATGGGAACTATATATCGCAATTTGGAGTATACGGTACCGGGGATGGAGAGATGTATGACCCGGACGGAATACAAATTGTCGGTAGTAACTTGTACCTGGTAGAAGGAATAAACAACAGAGTACAAATATTTGACCTAAGTGGAAACTATGTATCAAAATTTGGAACACCAGGTACTGGAGATGGAGAATTTGATCACCCTTCTGATATAGCCATTGATACATCTGGCAATATGTATGTTACGGATAAGCTAAATAACAGAGTGCAAAAATTTAACAGTAGCGGGGTGTTTGTTTCAACTTTTGGAACCTCAGGAAGTGCGACGGGGGAATTTATTTTCCCCGAGTCTATAGATTTTCACGAAGACTATCTGTATGTGAGCGACACCTCTAACAATCGCATACAAAAGTTTGACCTCAGTGGGAACTTTGTCTCAACTTTTGGTGAGTACGGAGAAACACCTGGAACATTTTTAAGTCCTATAGGAATGGCTTTTGACTCTAGCGACAACATGTATATAGTGGATAGTGGTAACAACCGCGTACAAAAGTTTGACAGTAGTGGAAATTTTTTAGAAGTATTTAGTGGCCCAGGAATATCTAATGGTAGCTTGTCTTCTCCTGTAGACATAGTACTAAACTCCTCGGGAGAATTGCTCGTGACAGATCAAAATATGCACAGAGTGCAAAGGTTTTCCACATCAGCACAGGCCCCACTAGAACCAAGAGATGTCACAGCTACAGCCCTCAATGCTGGTGCAACAGTGTCTTTTACAGAGCCGACTAACGACGGAGGATCTCCGATACTTTATTATACAGTTACGTCAAACCCTGGGAATGTAAGCACGACCACACCTGGAACAAGCACAGCAATATATGGATTAACGAATGGCGTGTCTTACCATTTTGTAGTCACAGCCACTAATGCTATAGGAACGAGTGCAACAACCACCACTCTCTCTCCAATAATACCAAGAGACCCCACTCTTTTTGGATATGAATACTCGTCACAAATAGGAACGAAAGGTAGCTCTGAAGTCAGTAACGACGGAGAGCTTTATCAGCCGAGAAGAGTTATAACTGACCCTCTAGGTAATATTTATATAGTTGACACCTATAATAATCGTGTACAAAAATTTGATACTAATGGAAATTTTATATTAAAATTTGGAACAAATGGGAACTTGGATGGAGAGCTTTTTACTCCAGTAGGAATAAGCCTAGACTCTGCTGGTAATATTTTTATCGCTGATAGTAATAATAGCCGTATACAGAAATTTAACAGCAGTGGAGTATATATATCACAATTTGGTATTAACGGTTCTGCTAATGGTGAACTGACTAGCCCTAATGCAGTCTTTGTTGATAAATTAAGCAACGATGATATTTATGTTGCGGATACTCAAAATCATCGTGTACAAAAATTCAGCTCGTCAACATCTTATATCTCACAATTTGGGACACTTGGATCTGGTGATGGCCAAATGAATCAACCGAAAGATATTATAAGAAATGGTTCATATCTTTATGTTTTAGAGGATTCAAATAATAGGGTACAGAAGTTTGATTTAAATGGTGACTTTGTTTCAAAATTTGGTAGCTTTGGTTCCAGTGAAGGTCAATTTTATCAGCCAGAACAAATAGCTTTTAACTCAACTGGTGATATTTTTGTTTCTGATGTTAACAGAGTGCAAAGATTTGATAGTAACGGTGCCTATGTATCAGAATTACAGGGAGCAGGAACAGGCCCTGGGCAATTCCAAGATATTGCCGGTATATACATAGATCCAAATAATGATAACTTGTTTGTGGTGGACAAGGGAAATGGGCGTATTCAGAAATTTGTGCCTATCGTGTCATCTCCTGATACAGTGCCAACAGCCCCACAGAACGTAACAGCAGTAGCAGGAAATTCTAACGCCTTGTTATCTTTTGAGATCCCGAGTAGCGATGGTGGCTCCGCAATACTTTATTATCGCATAACATCAACTCCAGGGAATATAATAGCGACTACTACAGGAACAACAACCAGTGTAACAGGGTTGATTAACGACACAGAGTACACGTTCGTTGTAAACGCAATAAATAGTATAGGAACAAGCGCAACATCATCTCCATCAAATGCTGTCACACCTACAGCTCCAATATCTTCTCCTCCGTCTACAAATCTTTGTCCGAAAGGACGCTTAACAAGTGAGAGTTGTCTCTGTTCAGACGGAAGACCCCCAACACCTGTTGACTCTGGTACACGTGTCCAAGAGTACACATGTGAAAGGGGCGGATTTTTACCTGTATTTATACCTCCTTCAGGAGATGCATCACTACCTGTAGAAATACAAGAAATACTGACATATGAATCATGGCCTCCACAAAATCAAGATGTATTACAACAGGTACTGGCCGACCCGCGACTTCAAAACATACTCATACAACATTCTCTATTTATCAAAAACTACAGATTCAAAAAGAATTTATCTGTAGGCATGACAAACAATGACGTCAAAGCCTTGCAAATGTTCCTAAACACAAGAGGATTTATACTAGCCAGGGTGGGATATGGATCAATAGGTAATGAGACAAGCTATTTTGGTAATGCGACGAGACAAGCCCTCATCAAATTCCAAAAAGCTAACAGCATATACCCCGCTAGTGGATATTTTGGACCAGTAACAAGAGAATTTGTAAACAAGATACTAGAGGTAAAGAATTAATTCTTTATTTCTTTTTGAGCCAATTTTTGACCAGCAGGGCGAGTATTGAAATCAATACTACAAGGTACCAATTCACTGGGCTGACTTGCTCCAGAGTGGCAATTTGAACGTTACCAGCGTTGTCTATGGCGCGAACAGTCACACGACTTTGCAAGGTCTGATCTTGTAGCTGATAAGTTGTACCAGATCTCAAAATTAATCCAGAGCCCTCTTGTACTTCGTAACGATTAACTCCAGTATTAGCGTCAGTTGTGGAGAAACTTATAAAATATTTCCCGTCAAATAGACTTGGATCTTGGCCTAACTCGATAGAAAAAGGTAGTGGGGGAATAGTGTCTGATGTTAATGCCTCAGAAATAGATGAGATAGTATTTGAATTATTAGTATTTATTTCAGTTAGCTTTACGGCGTCACCTTTTACACTGACGGTGGATAGGTTGGTATCCTTAACATAGGCAGTGATATTTTTAAAAGCTATGTAGGCCTTTTCAACTTGGTCTGACTTTAAAACTATAGTAAAGAGTAGGGCATCGCCAGCATCAACTCCAGATGGTACACCTCCAACAAATGAAACAGTCTCACCAACTAGGGATGGTCTGTCTGGCCACAACGTAAATGCACTGCCGCCAGTGTGTATTTGTAATACATCTTTTGAAAAGTTTTTTAATTCCAATGTGCCGTCTATACTGTTAATAGTTTTGCCTTCAGTGTTTAGCTTTACAAGCAGTGTTACCTCTTGTCCATTCTTAATCTCTTTTCCTGTTTCGATGTATATATTAGCCATAAATTTTATAATTATTTTTTAATAAAAGGTGTACCTTTTGTTCCCCATTGACCCATAAGTATAGAGAAGTCTTTTGTGTCCACTTTACTGTCTAGGTTAATATCTACACAAGCATTTTTAAATGGAGCTTTTGTTTTCCAAAAGGCCATCATAATAGAAAAGTCAGTGAGGTTAACCTTGTTGTCCAGATTGAGATCTGCGCCGTTACAGACTTTTGTACCATTGTCTGCTGGTATCTGTGGCAATGTCACATTTCCTCCTGAGTTACCGCCGCCAGAGTTGCCTCCACCTGTATTGCCGCCGTTGTTATTGTTGTTATTTGTAGGGTAGACACTCATAGTAAAAGTCCTAGACGAACCAGATCTTTCTGTACCAAAATACACTATAGTTTTAAAATAATAGTTACCGTTTGCTGGGACTGTGGCGGTCAGATTGGTATTCCAATCCTCTCCAGGGTTGATGAATTTGGCACCAGTGCCTCTGTATGTATCATCTCCGCCACCACAAACATTGCTCTCTGATGTTACAACACACCATTCATATTGATACTCATATCCAGCGAGACCTTCGTTGGTTATTGTTAGATTACCGACAACATTATTTGTAGTTGATGCGATGGTTGTGACATTGTTAATGATGACTTGGGCAGGTGAGCCAGCTACTAACCAATAATCATTGTTGTTTACAGTTTGCCCACTCTCAACCTGTGTCACAACAACTGATTCCCATACACCTTGAGCTGCATTTGTAGGGACACTGTATGTGTATTCGTAAACACCAGTAGAGATAGATGTCATAGGTATAGCCGATGCAACAATATTTCTAGCAGCATCATACAAAGTTATAGTCGGAGCAGAATAGGGCGCTGCTGTGAACCCTTGGGCATTTTTAACTGTTAATTTTGTCCTGTATGTTGAGTTGACCTGAACACTAGCCGAACTGGTGAGAGTAGTAGACCATCCTGAGACTGATGATGTGGCAGCGCGAGAAGTGATAGTCGTATCTACATTATCACGCAATAGTCTGCCTATTGAGTTAGCTGTAGTGAGAGTAGATGTCAAAGTATTCCAAACATCTGCCGCAGATAGATTGTTACCATAATTTGTCAGTTCACGAGTGCTGTTGGTCCATACAGCCGCAGCTATACTACTGGTTGAGTAGTCACTAAGTGTTCTGTTGGTGTATGCCCAGACATCAGCCGCCGTAAGCCCTCCTCCACCAGAAACAGACGAGATTTGCGCATCTATGTTATCAGCCAACAATTTACCAATACTGCCGACGCTCGTGAGTTGTGATGAGGCACGATTCCAAACTGCATCACTGACTGTGGATGTTGCATAGTCAGTCAAAGAGCGAGACGAATACGCCCACACGTCAGCAGCGGAGATGTTATTCAAGCTTTGTATCAAAGCACTATTTGCGAGTATCTGAGTAGAGAGTGATGAGGATGCACTCAACACATTAGAATTTACATTGTTAACGGCAGTGTTAACAATTTGTATTTGCGCTGACAGTGAGCTGGATGCGCCCAAAACTTTACCATCTAAATCACTGATAGATGCGAGAATAGTAGATGTTGCTTGGGCTATGCGTGTATCTGTATTGCTATTTATATCAGTGGCAAGTGTTCCAAATGAAGTGAGTGTTCTCGTGGTGTATCCCCAAACATCAGCGGCAGATATATTGTTCAAGGCTAATATCAAAGATGAAATAGAAGTTAATCTTGTTCCTATGCTAGACGACGCACTTAAAATATTTGTATTTGCTAACTGAATCTGATCAGACAGAGACGAAGATGCGTTGAGGAGATTTGAATTTACACCAGATATGGCAGATTGTATTGTTGATGTTGCCTGTGCAATACGTGTATCGGTATTGCTGTTAATATCACTAGCCAATGTTCCAAATGTTGTGAGAGATCTTGTGCCATAGCTCCAAACATCTGCAGCAGAGATGTTGTTGAGTGCTGTTACTAAGCTGGCAATAGATGTAAGCCTTGTCCCAATTGTAGAAGATGCTGATAATATATTGCTATTTGCTGTTTGTATTTGTGTTGCTAAAGAGCTTGAGGCAGACAAGATATTATTATCAACACCAGAAATAGAGGCTAATATGGTTGATGTTGCCTGACCTATACGTAAATCAGTATTTGATATGATATCCGTTGCTAAAGTTCCAAATGAGGTCAAAGTCCTGGTGCCGCTATTCCAAACATCAAAAGCTGAGATGTTGTTTAGGGCGGATATCAGAGAAGAAACAGAAAGTATTTGGCTAGACAATGACGATGACGCTGACAATACTTTTGTATCGACAGCAGCTACAGCCACATTTGTTGTTTGTATTTGAGATGAGATAGAGGATGAGGCGTCGAGAACAGTAGAGTTAACATTATTAACAGCAGTCAATATTGTAGATGTGGCCTCGGCTACGCGGGCATCAGTATTGTTATTGATATCACTTAATAATGTTCCAAATGAGGTAAGGGTGCGTGATGCCGCAGACCAGATGGAGGTGGCTATGCTGCTAGTAGAGTTCCTATATGTACCGTCCACAAGAAAAGTCTTGTCCATTCTTACTAGATCTACTCCAGCAGTACCACAAGACATACTGGTTGGCCATGATCCTTCAGCAGCATTGGATGGGACTGAGTATGTATAATAGTGCCAACCATTAGGATCTGCAGTCATCAGAGAGTTATTTACAACAATAGAAGCGGCAGGGTCTGAGATAGTTATATTGCAAGGTGTAGTGGTGGCAACATAGTCATCATCGTAAACAAATTCCCCTATGGTTATGGGTGACCCTGGCGAAACAGAGCGATATTCTGCGTGAGCACTTGGACCAGTCAAAAACAATAGGCAGCATGCAACAAAAAAGGCTGAGAAATTTACTTTACTGTTCATGTACGTCGTTATATTAAAGAGTACCTCGTTGAGAGCGTGAAGTAAAGTTGTGATATGATGCTAATCCTGAAATATGTGGATAAGTACTAGGTTTTTTGTTGCAAAAACTCGCGACATAGATAATACTAGAGTGTAAGATGTTATTACCTTCTCGATATTCATTTCGGCTTGTTTCTCGCAAAAAAGCTAAAGAGATAAAACTCGCTCTCAACAATGATATCAAGATCAGAATATTAACCGACTCTAGATACAAAGACTCTGCGATAGCGACACCAATTAAAAATGAGACGGTCATCAATGCGACAGAGGATGGGGCTGTTGTGGATGGACACAAGAGAGGCTTCTTAAAATATGCAGGCCTTGCTGGAGTGAGTGCTTTGGCTTATATGGCTTTCCCGCAAAAGGCAGAAGCGTTAATAATGGGTAGTACTCCAACATCAAATATCATAGGGGTTAAAAACGCAGCAAACGTTCGCATAGACCCGGCAACAGAGACTACAGTATCAGGGATAAAAACGAAAACAGATAATTTAACTTTTGACGGTAGTAACAATTTACAAGTTGGTGGTGATGTAGGTATACAAAATGCTAGCAACGTGACAATCAACCCAGCAACTGAGGATACTCTCGCATTGATGAAGGCCAAAACAGACCTGCTAACTTTTGATGGTAGTAATAATCTGTTGACGGCAACGAGCGGAGCCGCATCAAATGTTGGAATAAAAGACGCAACAAACACTCAGATCAACCCAGCAACAGAGGATAGTAATGTATATTTGCGCAGAATAGTAAAACTGATGGAGTCCCAGGCGACAGTGGACGGAGCAAATAGACAACGTGTAAATATAGATGGATTTGGAACAAACGGAGCATTGGTCACGGGTACTGGTGTTGGAGGTGCAGGTGTACCACGTGTGACGGTTTCTAGTGATTCTTCTTTTACTTTAGCATTGGGAGCTGGTGCAAATACTATCGGTTCAGTTTTAATCGGTGGATATGACCAGAGACAGTTTATAGATGGCGCAAGAAACACTTATGCAAATAGCATAAGGCAGAACTTAACTTTTTCATAAAAACATATGGCTTTAACGAACAAATTGAAAAAACAAGTAGATACCCCGGTATGGGAATGGTGCCGTCTAGCGCCTGGAGTATCATCAGCAGTGAGCGCTAGTTGTACTGCTGATAATTCGCTTTTCCATGTAACATTTGGCAGATATATATACTACTTACAGTCAGCTGCCACTCTAGCTACAACGACAGCATTGACTGGATTTTTCAGATACGACACGGTGTCTGACGCATATCAACTATTGGCACAGCCACCAGTAACAGCAACAGGATACACGGCGTTACAATTTGCTGGAGGGCAGGGGTATTTTGGTAATGTGATAAGTAATGGTGGGGGTAGCAACACTCTCGAGATACCAGCACTGACAGGACAAACTTTAAAAGGTTTTGATATACGTATAATTGACGGCACCGGGGATGGGCAACAGAGAACCGTAACAGGAGTAGCTGACGCGGTCATATGGGACACAGGTGTAGCGACTGCGGTGACTGCATCACCACAAGGAAACATAACTGACACAAATA
This sequence comes from uncultured Candidatus Saccharibacteria bacterium, assembly GCA_964368915.1. Lineage (GTDB taxonomy): Bacteria > Patescibacteriota > Minisyncoccia > Phycocordibacterales > UBA5272 > JAUPVO01. The sequence goes on along the minus strand of CAYJDH010000005.1, from coordinate 20,977 downwards.
AAAACTGGACTATCAATCAGTGGGCAGGGTACCAAGTTAGATTTGTGTCATCATCTGGACAATCGATGGCTCGTAAAATAATCTACAACAACTCCAATACATTGTATTTTGCTGATGTGGCAAAATTTGCAGAGGACCCACTAGCTTGGTCTCCTGTTGTAACAATAACTGGTTCCGCTCAAGTTATAGCAGTAGCCAATTCTTCTATATATCAAATAGAATCAAGTGTGATAACTGTCGATACCAATTGGATGACAACGCCTGACTCAACTAGTCGTTTTGTAATTCGTGGTGGTGGTATATGGATGATGACACAAGGTTCGACTTTTGCAATGCAATATTATGATGTACTGGCAGATCAATGGTATCTGAAAAATGGTGGAGCAGCGACAAGTCCTGTCACAGCAACAGGATCAGATGGGACCCTCGTTAACTCTGGAGAAAATGCTAGTGTCTGGGACAGAGGGACAGCAACAGGAACACAGTCAACTACAACTTTACAAGACACCACAAAAAGCTGGGCGATAAACCAATGGGTAGGTAAATATGTGAGGATATACTCAGGCACTGGTGAAGATCAACATAGAAAAATAGTTAGCAACACAGCTGACACATTAACGGTGGCAACATGGACAGCCATAACACCAGATGCGACTACAAGATATTTTATAGAGGCTTTTGAAATGGGAACACTGTCTTCTGTGGGAGCAATGACACAAACGGGTGTATCGACAGGCACTATCAACGGATCAGTGTTCACAGCAGGAGCGACAACTGGTACATACTACCCGGGGCAAATACTCTCTGGTACTGGTATACAGTCAACCAAAACAATACTCTCTCCGGTTGCGGCATGCTATACCACAGGTCTCTCTACTACCATTAACTTTGCATCTGGTGATCCGAGTGCACTAGGCATCACTATCGGTATGGTGGTGTCTATTAACTCTGTAGTGGGCCTACCTGGTCAAGCAGGTACTGGTGCATTGGCAGCCGGTAACCCGACATATGTCACGAACGTGAGTTCGACCACTGTGACTATTAACATAGCACCTGCTACAGCGCTATTAAATGCCACATTGCAATTTGCTACGGCTTGGGTGTCGCCTCTTGCCGCGCATACTAGTGCAGGAAGCATTATAACTTTAGCTGGTGGTGCCACCACAACAGGACTATATCCTGGAATGTATATGTCTGTAGGGGCAGGAACAGGAACATTTGTTGTAGGTACATATGTGGCTCAGATAATAGATAGCACAAGATTTACTCTTTCTCAGGCTCCATCTGTTGCACTGTCTGGGTCTACATGGATGCTCGGTCAGGGATATCAGACTGTGATAGTCAATCAGCTCTCTGGGCTACCTGGTGGAGCTGGCACCTATACAGTATTCCCATCACAAATGGTAGCCAGTACCAGCATAACAGGTACAGGAGTATCAACTGTAACAGATAGTACAAAATCTTGGCCGAAAGATAGATGGAATAATTATGCTATACGTATCAAGGCTGGTACAGGAAAAGGTCAGATCAGACAAATACTGGACACAAATACTAATGGAGCTGTGGCATACACATCGGCAACAGGTGCCACAAATGTGGGAATGACAATAACAGTAACAGATACTACTGACCTAGCTGTGAATCAGATATTGAACGTTGTTGCTGGTACTGGTGCATTTGCATTTGGAACATATGTAAAACAAATACTTAATGCTACAACATTTATCGCGTCGGCAGCACCAACTATCAATCTCGCATCTGGTGCACAAATAACAGGTACACCATACAATACATTAAAAGTATACCCTAATTGGACTATCGCACCAGATAATACTTCGGTATATGTCATACATGGCGATAGTGATAAAAATTATTTTAGTAATGCGGCACAAACACCAACATTTATACACAACATAGACGCTGACATGACAACTACCGGCAGACTATTAGAGAGAGGTGTGGCGAGAGGTATATCTGCTCAATATGGCAGCTATGAACCGGTGGCGGTATCAGCATGTGTCCCTGTTTTAAAAATCAGTGGTGGATATGGAGCAATAACTGGTGTAGCCACAACAGGCGGATCAAATGCTGCAAACATTGCCACGGTAACATATTCTACTGCAGTGGCCTCTGGAGTATTCCAAGTTGGATCATGGGTAACCATAGCAGGTGTCACTCCAACTGTTTACAATGGTACATGGCAAGTTACAAACTCTAGTCCTGGATCTGTTTCTTTTTACAGCACCACAGCGACCGGAACAATCACAATACAGGGTACTGTCGCTCAGGCTGCATCAGTTAATTTTGAAGTTGGGTCTCTCGCTGGTGGCAACTGGACACGTTTCGGTGCTGCGACAACATTAACGGTGGCTGGATGTGTACCGTCTACTTACAATGGTTTACAAACTGTATCTTGCGGTGCCTCTGGTACCACTGGCTCAACATTTGGAGGATATCAATCAGTAGCGGGAGCAACAAGCTCTGGTACGACAATAACTGTTACAGATACAGTCGGGCTAGTTGTTGGAGCAATACCAGCAGTGACAGCCGGTACAGGAACATTTGCTGCAGGTACAGTAGTGACTGTGATAAATAACGCCACAACATTCACAGTTAATAATGCTCCATCTGTCGCTCTTTCTGGCGGCGCTACAGTTATCACAGTTACTCCATCTGTTGCATTTGTCTCCGCGACACCAGTAGGAAGTCTCGTGACACTCGGAGTGGTACAAAAAACTCCTCAGGCATCAACTGCAATGACCGGATCAGCTGGTACTGTGACAGTGACAACATCGAACACAGTGTTCCCAATTGGATCATGGATAACTGTTACAGGTGCTGCCCCTGGAACATATAATGGGGTGTATCAAGTGACAGGAGGTACTCCAGGAACAAATGTGACCTATGCTAACACGACCACAACTACAGCAACCACTCAATGCCAAATAGGTATAGCAACATTGACGCAAATGGTAACAACTGTAAACAGTCTCAACCTAAAAACAGGGCAAACAGTAGCACACAGAGGAGATCAAGGGTACAGCGCCTCGAACAACAATGTATCCGCCGCCATAACAGTGATGACACCAGCTGTGGGCACACCAGCAACACAGTACATATACACCGTAGGCTCTCCATCTGCTGCTATGTTTGTATATGGACAGACAACAACGACCTTATCTGATGCGACAAAAAATTGGGTGGTTAATCAGTGGGCTGGATGTCAAGTAACATATAACTCTACACAAATGTCTGCCGCTGCAATACCTGTACAACCAACAATATTAACAGCGTATATAATAGCCAACACCTCTAACACTTTAATATTTGCTGCGGCTCATTCTGCTGCCCCAGCACAAGGTATATCTAGATATGTGATAACAACCCCAGCGACTATGGCTATCGGTAGTATGTTAGGCAATCAAGACTCTGGACTAGTGCATGGCGTTCAACTGGCAACACAGATACAAGATGTAACAAAAAGTTGGATAATGCCGCCCCCAATAACTGGTATCACTGGGACCACAGTGACAGTTGGTAACCCGACAGTAGTTATAACTGGATCAATGAATGGAATACTTCCAGGTATGACTGTGGCTATCACTCTCGGCACTCTGACATTACCACTAGGGACCACGATATCTTCTGTGTCTGGGACAACATTAACATTGTCTAACAATTTTGGTGGGTCTGGCACAACTGGAACATTTTCATTCGCAGCCACTGCTTCTAGCTCTGGCAACACTGTAACAGTAACAGGATATCCACTTACAAACTTGGCACCTGGTATGAGATTGGCTGTGACTTCTGTAACAAATATGTCCCCGTCAGTATTGTCTACTGGTGCATTTGTATTAAATGGTGGAGTAAACTTTACACCTGTGACGGTTGTCAGCATCACTGGCACAAATACATTTACAATATCATCGACACCAACAGTGCCTCTGCAAAATGCTACAGTGCAGGCAAGTTTCTGGTCCACAAATCAATGGCTAGGAAGACGTATGCGTTTGACTAGTGGCACAACAATAAACAACATCGAGGCGATAATAACCGCAAACACACACAATACTTTAACATTTTTATCAATTGGTACTGTTCCTGTACACGGAACCAATGGCTATGCGATACTGCAACAACCAGTGGTGCGTGGAGCAGGTACTGCATTGCTTTGGAATTTTGGGACAACAAATGCAGACACGGCTGGGAAATATCTGTACCAAGCTCGTGGTGGAAATTTACCAGGCTTTGATAGGCTCAATCTGAACACAGACAAATGGGAATTCATGACCGCAACCCCTGCATACGAAACACTGAACACTGGTGCCATGTATGCGTATGACGGTGTGGACAGAATATACTTTACAGTGCAGGTGACTCAACGTGTATATTATATAGACTTGGAAAACAACGCCATACACCCAGCTGGTATGTACCCATATCTTCCAGGTACAGCAATAGTCGGCAATCGTATGGAAATATTTGAAACAGAGGACGGACTCAGGTATTTGTGGTTAAATAGACACAGTAATATGGAATGTTTTAGACAATTATTATTCTATTAAAATATATGAACATACAATATCTCATACAGATGCTGCAAAATAAAATGACGATGCTAAACAATGCAAAGAGTCAAGCTTTTGCAGTGGGTGATATCAACCAGGTAAACGCAATAGACCAAGATCTACTCGAGACACAAAATACTTTCGCACAGCTAGCGATGCTTCAAGATATATCTGCCGCAGCTGCAAATATCAATACCACTCCAGCAGAAGTGGTAGCCTCTGGTATACAAGCCTCTCAAAATCAAACCCAGGGTCCATCAGCTTCAGCATTCATCAATGGCTATGACATATCAGCATACGCAACGGATGCATTGCATGAGACCAAAATCCAATCAATAGTAAATGCTATGCCAGCTTTTTCATCAGCTGACGATATAGATAGATATATACAAAACTTGGCTCCGACATCACCAGTTGCGGGGGATATGGTAATCAGATCAGCTACTATGTATACAGTTGATGTGCCACTATTGATAGCAATAATGCAAAATGACTCTGCATTTGGAACATTGGGTGTAGCAGCAAGGACTTTTAATCCAGGCAATGTTGGTAACACTGGCATAGAAGAGAGGACCTATGCCTCTTGGCAAGATGGAGTGACCGCTGTGGCAGAATGGCTAAATAGGCACCGCATATCAGGAGTGGCATTAGACCCTGTGATAATACCTATTGCGGAACCAACACCACAACCAATAATAGAGACACCTGTTGTAACACCAACACCGCCAGCCCCTGAACCAACTCCAATCATTACACCAGAGCCTCTACCGCCAGTTGAGCCACCAATAGACACAGCAACCACGACGCCTCCTATAATAGACGAGCCTGTAGCCACAACAACACCTGAACTAATACCAGAAACATCAACCACCACAACAGAAATACTCGAAACAGCGACCTCTACAACAAGTGAAGCCACCACAACAGAGCCAACTTTATAATTAACTGATATAAGGTTATACTTGTAAATATGTTAGAAGAATTGGAGGTAAAAGCAGCAGAGTACATGCCATTTCTTGAGGATTTGCATCGCAGAGTATACAAGGCGATAATACTTTTTTGTGTTTTGTTTGTTGTTGGATTTTTATCTACTTCATTTATAATCAAACACGCATTGCTACTACTAGATGTGCAGGGGGTGACCATCGCCACCACTTCACCATTTCAATTTGCTGACTTGGCTATGGACTGTGGATTCTTTATTGCATCTGTAATAGTTTTCCCATATATTGCATACACATTGTTCTCATTTGTCTCTCCGGGGTTAACAAGAAAAGAAAAGACCAAAATATTTTTAGCAGTACCGATTAGCGTCGGACTATTTATTACAGGGTTCATATACGGAGTGATACTTTTTTATTATGGTCTGACATTTTTAGCTCAGGTCAATATAAGCCTAGGCATAGCCAACATATGGGACATCAGTATGTTTTTCTCTCAGATATTTTTAACGGCATCACTGCTCGGAATACTCTTTGAATTCCCAATAATACTCAGCTTTTTGATACGTTTAGGGGTTATGGACGTAGCTTATTTAAAGAAAAATAGACGCATAGCAATGGCAGCTATTGTGATATTTGCATCTTTACTTCCGCCGACAGACGGTATATCATTAATACTAATGTCAGTGCCATTAGTCGGTCTTTATGAAATGACATTGTTATTAAATAATAAAAAACATTATGTTTGGAATAGGAACTAGAGAACTCATAATCATCGCAATTATCTTGGTACTGCTCTTTGGTGCAGACAGAATACCGAAACTTGCAAAGAGCGTTGTTGATGCTATCAGACATCTTCGTGGAGCATTCAGCGCAGCCGACGATGATACTGTAATCAAAAAGAAATAATATTTCTTAAAATAAAAATACTTCGCACTTGCGAAGTATTTTTATTTTATCTGTTCAAAACTAAAAATATATTTGCCACTAATAACATATACTGTTATTAAACATGATGCATATTTTGCGCAATACTATCATTTCAATTTTCATACTCTCCATTGTGAGTATTGCTGATGCTGCGAACATCACAGTAGCTCCATCGAGTGGTAACTATAAAATAGGATCTGTTATATCTGTAAATGTATTTATTTCTAATAATCAGGAGCCAGTAAATGCTGTGTCAGCAAGTCTAGCCTTTACAAGCAACACGCTATCCCTCACTTCTATTTCAAAATCAGGATCAATCATAGACCTCTGGGCCGAGGAGCCAACATATTCTAACAACTCCGGCACAGTGTCATTTGAAGGAGGAATGTATAACCCTGGATTTAGCGGTCTGCAGGGTAAAGTGCTAACTATTAATTTCAAAGTCATATCTGCTGGACTAGCAAATGTCAGACTAGTAGATGGATCAGTATTATCCAACGATGGCAACGCTACTAACGTTCTCGGAACATTGGGCTCAGCCACATATAACATCACAGAAGAAGTAGTGGAGCCAAAACCAACACCAAATACTGAGCCAGTAAAAACGGAAACAAACAACTTACTGCCAAATATAGTGTCAACATCATACCCAGATAGCAGCAAATGGTACAGCACTAAAAATGCAGTATTTAAATGGTCTATTCCTAGTGGTGTGACATCGGTCAGTACTCTGTATGGCACCAATCCAACAGCGACACCGAGCAAGGTCTATACTCCAGCGATCAATTCAAAAGACTTTGCTGTCGACAATGATGGCGTGTTTTATATGCATGTTCAATTCAAAAATGGGAACGGCTGGGGACCAACATCTCATTTCAGATTCCAAGTTGACAGTACGGCACCAGACTCTCTGGTCGCAGTCCTAACAGACGGAGCGACAACATACAGCCAAACACCAGAGATAACAGTAGTGGCTAATGATAATATGTCGGGACTGGATCAGATAACTTTCAGCATTGATGGCGGCAATGAGGTGAATTTGCCATATAACGCAAACAACAAATACAACTTGCCAAGGTCGTCTCCAGGTAAACACATTGTGACTATATATGTCACTGACAAAGCCGACAACAGAGCACAGACCACTTTGGACTACACAATAAAAACAATAGATACGCCGATCATAACTGACTATTCTAAAAATATAGAAAATAGTCGTGATCTGTATGCCGCTGGTACAACATATGCAAATTACAAAATAGAAGTCACACTCAAAAATAGAGAAGGTAAAACATTTACCGAGGAGACAACTGCTGATGCTGATGGTGTGTGGAGACTGGACTGGAAGGGCGACATAGACACAGGAGTATACGAATTAAAAGCAAAAGCTGTAGATGAAAAGGGGAATGCTAGTGCCTACACAGATACCAAGGTGGTGGTAGTCGAGCACATAGCCCTAGTGCGTATCGGTATGTTCGCAATGAACTGGCTATCAGTGGTTCTCATAATAGTGATTGTATTGATAGCCGCCATCTCTGCATTTGCAACACTGTGGTACTCATTCATCCAATTCGTCAGATTCAAACGCCGCGTGAGAGACAGAATACAAGAGATACAGGATGCCGTAGAGGAAAATATAAATGGATTAAAAGAGGACACTGACGAGTTCCACTCTATACTAGTCAAAGCACAAAAGAAACGCGAACTGACAAAAGAGGAAACACTGATGCTAAAGAAATTCAAAAAACGCCTCGAGACCACAGAGAATGACATTGAGAGTAAGTTGGATGAGTTGAGGAAATAAACATAAAAAACACGCCATGATGGCGTGTTTTTTATATGTGGGTGGACCCTAGCGGAGTCGAACCGCTGACCTCCTCAGTGCAAATGAGGCGCTCTACCAACTAAGCTAAGGGCCCGTTGCGATATATATTAACATATGCCAATCATTCTGAGAAGAGGTATATGTTATAATTGAAATATGTTTAAAAAGGGGATAATTTTGTTTTTAGCTGCTATAAGCATTTTTTCTATTACCTCTTTTGCGGCGACAAAAGTAGTGGCTAAAAAAATAGCAACTCCAAAGGTGGCATTGCCAAAGTTAAAAGCCTTTACAGTGTCTGCCTGGGTCCCATATTGGCGGGCAGCGAGTGGTACAGAGGAGATAATTAAAAATATAAACAAGGTGGACATCATATCTCCGTTCTCATTTGAAATGACTGAGACGGGAACTTTCAAGGACCCTATGAAGCTGGATCGCGACCCGTACAAAAGCATGATTGCTGCTGCAAAGAAAAATGGGAAACTGGTGGTCCCGAGTATATTGTGGTGGGCAGAGGGTGATATGCGTGAGAGTATGGACTTTGTACTCCGTGATGATGACATGAGATCTGCTGTTATATATGACATCAAAGAGGTAGTAAAGAAATATAACTTGGATGGCATAGATATAGACTTTGAAAATAAAAAAGCTGAGTCAAAAGATGTGTTTACAAAGTTCCTAACTGAACTGTCTGTCGAGCTGCACAAAACTGGCAAGCTATTAATATGTACCATCGAGGCCCGCACACCTATAGACTCAAAATATACCTCTGTCACAGCTGAGGTACTCAAAAATGTGCAATATGCAAATGACTTTAAAGCTATAGGAAAAGTATGTGACCAAGTTCGCATCATGGCATATGATCAGGCAAATGATGACAAGCAGCTGAACGTAGCAAGAGGTGAGGGATACAAACCTGTAGCTGACATAGACTGGGTTGAAAAGGTGCTGACACTAGCTATGCGTGACATAGAGTGGAGGAAAATAATAGTAGGGGTGCCAACATATGGATACAAATACGAAGTTATACGTGACACATCTGGCAAGATAACAAAATACTCACGAATAGGTAGCATGAACTGGTTCTATGCGGATGAGCTGGCGAGAGAGTTGAAAATCACACCTACGAGACATGTGAGTGGCGAGCTGAACTACTCATACAAAAAAGACGGCAAGGAGTATCTAGTCTGGTACAGTGACGCAGAGTCCATCAAACAAAAAGTCACACTGGCCAAACTATACAAAATAGGAGGCATAGCAATATTTAAAATAGACGGCAACAACGATCAAAACATATGGAAGAATTTGTAATCAAACAAGGTAGATTTGAGGGTCCATATACAAAGCTATTAGAACTGATAGAGAGTAGAAAGCTGTCTATATCCGAGATATCACTCGCTGCCGTAGCTGACGAATACATCGCATATACCAAAACAATAGAAGAGGAAAATAGGGGGGAAATATCTAAATTCATACTTGTTGCGGCTACACTAATGCTGATAAAGGCAAAGTCACTGCTACCAAACATACAATATACAGACGAGGAGGCTGGACAAGTGGAGGATCTAACAAAGAAACTCAATCTAATACGAGAACTGCGTGAAGCAGAAAAGCTTATCAAAAGTAAATGGAATAAAAATAATATTTATGGACGTGATAAAACAAAATACAAAGATGTAGTCTTTGCGCCGAGTCAAAATATCAGTATTGCAAACTTTTACTCAGTAGCCATGTTGACATTGGCCAATATGCCAAACTTTGAAAAGCTTAAAAATATAGCAGTACAACAGAGCATACGTATCGAGGACGTGATAGAGAGAATGGTGAGACATATAAAAGATAGCTTTAGCACTCTCAAGGAGTTTGCAAAAAGTCTGGGTGGTGACGACAAAGAAAAGGTAAAGGCGAGCCTGATTGTCAGCTTCTTAGCATTGCTCGAAATTATGAAGCAGGGTGGTATAGATGCCGAAGAGGTGGATGGCGATATACGTATTATTAAAAAAGAGATATAATAAAAAGCAACATGGAGCACAACACTGAAAATATGACAGGCAAGATAATAACCACACTTTTCCTATCTGGTGACCCGGTCTCTATCAAAACACTTTGTGAGCTGCTTGAGGTAAATGAAAATGACATCAGATCAGTATTAGGAGAAGTGAAACAAAAACTAAATGCCTCAAGTCTCGACCTAATAGACCAAAACAATCAGCTCACAATCACAACACAGTCTGCATATGCCGACATAGCCGTACATTTGCGTGAGTATGAGCTGTCGAGCGAGCTGACTCCTGCACAATTGCAAACACTCACCATAGTGGCATATATGGGGCCTATCAACAATGCTAATGTGTCATTCATACGTGGCGTACAGTCATCACAGACGCTGAGATCTCTGGCAACACGTGGCCTCATAACCAAATCAGACACAAATTATAATGTGAGTATAGACAGTATGAAATATCTAGGCATCAGCAATATATCTGACTTGCCATCTTATGATGAGACAAGAGAAAAACTGAATGCAAAAATATCTGAGGCATTAAACGGTTAATATGAATAGACTGAGTAGAAAACGCTTTAACTTTTTATTTGTAACAGTGCTAGCGATTGCTATAGCTGTGACTTTTTACCTTTTACCAGACCGCATATATCTAGGCATCAATGACATAGATATATCCCAAGACATAGTGCTGGACGGAGATACCACTTTAAAATCATATCCTTACAACGACATCTTGGCAGGCAGCTATATAATATATGACAACACAGCGAAAAAAATATTGATACAAAAAGACAACACAGCAAAACCACTAGCCAGTGTTACAAAGCTGATGACAGCGCTCGTGTCTATGCGTTATTGCCAAGATACAGTGAATTTTGAAGACAAAGAAATAAAGAAAGCAGACGCTGTTGAAATGATGTTGGTGGAGTCATCAAATGAAATAGCTGAGGCGCTGGCAAATATATGTCCAAACAGGCAAGACTTTATCGATAACATGAATAGAACAGCAAAAGATCTCGGTCTCAGTATGACATTTGTTAACCCGAGCGGCCTGGATGAAAACAATGAGACAGAGAGTTCTGCCTTTGGCAGCCCTTTAGATGTTGCGATACTGATTAATAGACTGTATCTAGACTATCCGACAATACTCGAATCGACCTCATTTTCTATTTTTAATGGTATCAAAAATACTAATAATTACGCCAGTAATTGGCCATTCTTATTAGGCTCAAAAACCGGCTACACAGATATAGCGCACGGTAATCTAGCTATACTTTTCGAACCGATCCCAAACAAAAGAATATCAATAGTGGTTCTCGGATCTACAAAAGAGGACAGATTCACAGATGTTCAAAAACTGATGAATTGGTATCTAAAAAGACTATAAAAGATGGTATAATAAGGGGATGAATCCTGATACATTACTCAGCATACTAGTGCCCAGCATCACAACCTTTGCAATCGGTATAGCAATCACTCCAATAATTACAAATTTTCTTTATGAGAAAAAACTTTGGAAAAAGAAAAATGTTTTAAAAACAATAGACGGTAAAGAGGCAACATTAACAGCAAAGATACACAATGACGAAGGTACGCCTGTCCCTCGTCTTGGTGGCCTGGTGATATGGGTAGGGGCACTGTTATCTGCGGCTATATTTTATTTTATATCCAATGTATTTGGCCAAGATGGGAATCTGCTCGAAAGACTAGACCTGATATCTCGCAATCAAACATGGCTACCTCTCGCAGCATTGCTGTTTGGTGGAATATTAGGAGCTATAGATGACTTACTCGTTGTGGATTATTTTTCAAAAGGTGGCACATATGTTGGAGGAGGGTTATCGTTACGAATTAGATTATTATGTGTTGGACTAATAGGGGCATTTGTGGCGTATTGGTTTGTATTTAAATTAGGTTTCGATACTGTGACTATACCTTTTTATGGAGAGCTTATAATTGGTCCTTATTGGTATGGGGCATTGGTTATCGTCACCATGTTGGCGATATTTAGCGGCGGCATCATAGACGGAGTAGACGGGCTCTCTGGTGGTGTTATGACTGCAATATTCTCGTCATACGGCATAATAGCCATGACTCAAGGCCAATACGACCTGGCAAAGCTTTGTTTTGTTATTGTGTCGGCGATACTAGCCTTTTTGTGGTTCAATATTCCTCCAGCTAGATTTTATATGTCCGAGACTGGGATGATAGCACTATCACTGTGTTTATCTGTTGTTGTTTTCTTGGTTGACGGAGTCGCTGTTCTGCCTGTAGTTGGATTTTTACTTATGGCAACTGTGATGTCAGTTTTGATACAGCTTTTTTATAAAAAGTTTTTCAAAAGAAAACTATTTTTAATAGCACCGATACATCATCATTTTGAGGCAAAGGGTTGGCCAAATTATAAAGTCACAATGAGGTATTGGATAATAGCCTTTATGTGCTCTATGGCGGGTATAATACTTTCTCTCTTTTAATACATGATAAAGAGTCAGATCAAAAAACATTTAGATACAGCAAATATATCAAAGCCGCTTTTTATTGCTAGCTTAATTTTGATAATTTTTGGATTTATCAATTTTTTATCTGCGTCTCTCGGGATACTCAGTCGTAATGAGATAAAGTTTTTCAATATGATAGAGACTCAAATCATCAGCTATTGTATTGGTTTTATCGCCTTACTGGTCGCACTTTATATACCTTACAAGATATATTACAAATACTCTATAGCTATATTTGTAGCGAGTATCATTCTTTGTTTTATGGTTTTCATCCCTGGATTGGGATTTAGTCATGGTGGAGGAACTAGATGGATCAACTTATTTGGATTTTCATTGCAACCAGGAGAGATATTAAAATTTTCATCTGTGATAATGACCAGCTGGTTCATATATAAATTCCAAAATAAATTAAATAATATATTTATTTCAATAGGAATATTTGGGGGCATCATAGGGATATCTGCTGTTGCTATGTTTTTACAAAAAGACTTAGGAACTCTCCTGATACTCGGGGCTGCATGTTTCTCTGTTTATTTTATAGGTGGAGCAAAGCTGAAACATATAGCCTTGCTCGGTGTTGTGGGCACTGTAGTCATCGCAGCATATGCATATATGAATCCGTACATAATGAGTCGTCTGGATGTGTTCAGTAACAAAACCAACGACGTACTGGGGTCATCTTATCAGACAAAACAGGCCCTGATTGGCGTAGCCTCTGGTGGAATAGCGGGCAGGGGGATAGGGCAGAGTATACAAAAGTTCAGCTATTTACCAGAACCAGTTGGCGACTCGATATTTGCCGTCACAGCGGAAGAATGGGGACTGTTGGGGTCTACATTAACTATATTCTTGTTTGGATTTATAATAGTCTATTCTGTATTGCAAAGTGACAAACAAAAAAATCAATTTGCAAAAAGTCTGATAATTGGTCTCGCGGCTTTGATATTTACACAGACCATATTAAACATAGCCTCTATGATAGGCCTCATACCTCTAACAGGCGATATATTGCCATTCTTTTCTCAAGGTGGGACAGCTCTTATTGTGAATATGTTTCAACTTGGGTTATTATTACAATTAACAAAGAAAAGAATATGAAAATAGTAATTACAGGTGGGGCAAGCGGAGGACATTTTGTACCACTCATGGCGGTATCAGAATCTATAGTCAGGAGTGCATATGAACAAAAGCTTTTGCAGCCAAAAATATATTATTTTGGTAATAGTCCAAAGAACCCAAACATGTTGTGGGAAAGAGGTCTAATATTTGAACGTGTGCCATCTGCCGAGATGAATTCACAATTCAAAACTATAGGAGGATTTTTAAAAACCGTGTTTGGATTTTTTGTCGCTATATACAAATTATTTAGGATCTATCCCGATGTTGTTTTTGTAAAAGGTGGGCTAGATGGGGGAACTACAGCCCTCGCTGCATATATACTACAAATACCAATCATAGTTCACGAGAGTGACTCTGTGCCAGGACGTGTGACAACATTTTTATCTAAATTGGCAGAACGTGTTGCTGTATCATACAAAGGTGCTGCTGCATATTTCAAAAACGGCAACATAGCAAATACAGGTCAACCGATAATAGAAAAATGTCTGGCGCCGGAGAATTACCAGAAACATTATCCAACAGAAAAGCCTACAATATTAATAACAGGTGGGTCGCAAGGCAGTGTGCGTATTAACAATGCAATATTTGCAATACTTCCTCAGCTGACAGAAAAATATAATGTCATACATCAATGTGGAGAGGCTAATTATGGGACATTAAAAATAGAGTCAGATGTTTTGCTAGGAAAAAATAATAAAAATTACAACCTAGCTGGGAGTTTTAATTTTAGCGATATATATCCAAAAGTGGACTTTGCTGTCACAAGAGGTGGGTCTACTTTGTTTGAATTAGCAGAGTGGCAGATACCGAGTATTGTTATACCGCTCCCAGAAAGCTATCGCGATCATCAAAAAGAGAATGCCAGAGCCCAAGAGATACTAGGCTGGTCAAAAATGTTAACAGAGGAAAATCTATCTCCAAATATATTGCTTTCAACGATAGATAGCATACTCAGCAACAAGACAGAATATGAAAAAATGGCAGCTGCGGCCAAAGAGGTCAACAAGTATAATGCCTCAAAAATAATAGCCGATGAGATAATCAAAATATCTCTATCTCATCATTAAAATTAAATGGATCAAAAAACAACAAAGACTATCTCAATATGTTTCCTGATAATCTCTTTGTTTGTTGTACATACTTTTGCACAGACAAGCGAGTCTACATTGCGTGACTCAATATCCAAAACAAATGACGAGATCAAAAAATTAGAACAAGAAATAGCAAAATACGCTAGTGATATTTCTAGCACGCAAAAAGAGGCGAAAACCTTAAAAGATGCTCTCAAGGTCCTCGAAGATAGAAAGTCCAACCTAGAGAAACAAATATCGCTTACTGGTTACAAGATGACTCAGACGCAAGACAGTATAACCAGTACTAGCAAAAAAATAGAAGACACAAATCTAAAAATAAAAACCCTAACAAGTGGTGTAGCCGAGTCTCTACGAAATAAAATAAAACTGTTTGATTTGAATAATGAGTTGCTGTCGTACACAGCGGCAGAAAATATTAGCTCTCTCTATGACAAGATGCACTCTAACCAAGACTTCCAAAACGATTTAAAAAAGACTAGTAGCGAGTTGAAAGTTTTAAATGAAGATTTAACCAAAAACAAAAGTCTGTATGAAAATCAATACAAAGACCTAAATGAGCTCAAGGATGAACTCAAAGATAAAAAAAGTAGTGTCCTATTAACTCAAAAGGAAAAAGATGACCTCTTAAAAAGCACAAAACAAAAAGAAGCAAATTATCAAAAAATACTTGCAGATAGAAAACAGAAAAAGCTTTCTCTGGAAAAAGAGGTCCTAGATTTCGAGTCAAAATTAAAAGCTATAGTGGATGTCTCAAAACTTCCAAAATCTGGATCTGGAGTATTGCAATACCCAGTTAAAAAGGTCATCGTAACTCAGACTTTTGGTACTACAGCATTCTCGACTCAAAACCCTCAGGTTTACAATGGATCAGGTCACAATGGTATAGACTTTGGTATACCTGTCGGTACGGCCATATACAGCGCCGCTGATGGCAAGGTCGTTGGTACTGGTAACAGTGACTTGGCATGTGCCGGAGTATCATATGGTAAATGGATACTCATTCGCCACAATAACGGCCTCAGTACATTATATGCGCATTTGTCGTCTATTGATGTCAGCCAAGGACAAACTGTTGCCTCTGGCGCAAAGATAGCCTCGAGTGGCAATACTGGCTACAGCACTGGTCCACATTTGCACTTCACAGTATACGCATCTGACGCTGTACGTGTCTCTGGTGCTGGCGAGTACAAGAGCAAGGTCTGCGGTACTGATCTATACATTCCTGTGGCACCTCGCAATGGATACCTTAACCCTTTAACTTATTTATAATATACTAGGAGATATGATAACCATGACAACAGCTCAACTCGTGACAGTATCAATAGTGGTGTTTTTTGTGGGGTATATAATCGGGGGAGTCATATGGAACAAATTTTTACATGGCGAATTTAAATTGTAAAATAATTATATGAAGGAAAGAGTATTCGAACTAGATAGTTTTATTTTAATACAGTTTGGTATTTTATTAATTGGGGTAGTAGTAGGTATTTATTTCTGGCACAAGATATTGCATTGGTAAAAGCCCCTTTATTTTTATAGTATCCATAGTCGCAAAAGATATATTGTGCGACATTAACCATATATAAAGTTATCCCCAGTTAAGGCCATGAAAATAGCTTTTGTCTAGTCCCCTTACTTACTCATCTCTTATATACTAGCTAAACATCTATGACCCAAGACACCGCGTTAACAATTATGAAGCTTGGCCATTCTATTTTTCTAACTGGTGGCGCCGGTACTGGGAAAACTTTTGTCTTGAACGAGTACATATCATGGTGCAAGAGACATCGCATCAACATCGCAGTCACGGCATCCACTGGTATCGCTGCTACCCATATTGGGGGCTCTACCCTACACAGCTGGTCTGGCACAGGTATCAAGGAGGCTCTGACTGACATGGATCTCGATGCATTGTCGCAAAAGAAAAATCTATACGACAGATACACACGCACACAGGTACTAGTCATCGACGAGGTCTCGATGCTGCATGCGTACAGGCTCGACATGGTTGATCGCATAGCTCGCATGATGCGTGGCAACAGTCAGCCATTCGGTGGCATGCAGGTTATCATGTGTGGAGACTTTTTTCAATTGCCTCCAATATCCAAAAATGGTCAGGCAAAGGATTTTGTTTTCTATTCTGCCGTCTGGAAAAAGATGAACCCTGTGATCTGCTATTTGACTCGCAATTATCGCCAACAGGACGATGCACTCGGGTCAGTCCTCAACTCCATCCGTCGCAATGAGATAGAGGATGGGGTGTATGACACATTCCAGGACCTACTCGACAATCCCCCATCTGATTTTTATGATTACCCTCACACCAAACTCTACACTCACAATGAGGACGTAGATCGTATCAATAGCGAGCAATATAAAAAGTTAAAAGGCAAAGAAAAAGTCTACGAGATGGAAACGAGAGGTAAAAAGCAACTCACAGACGCCATCAAGATGAACTGTCTAGCTCACGAGACATTACGACTCAAAATTGGTACTCAGGTGATGTTCATCAAGAATGACCAGAACAAGAAATATTATAACGGCACCCTGGGCGAAGTGGTGGACTTTTATGTCGATGACTCCCCTATTGTTCGCACTCTCTCTGGCGACGATATTATTGTAGTGTCAGACTCATGGCATATAGAGGATGATGGGAAAATATTGGCAGAGCTAAAGCAACTACCACTACGTTACTCTTGGGCCATCACAGTACACAAGAGTCAGGGCATGACTCTCGACCGCGCCGAGATGGACCTGTCCAAATCCTTTGGATTTGGTATGGGTTATGTTGCCCTATCGCGTGTACGCAGCATATCTGGACTGCGCCTGCTTGGTATGAGTGGCAATGCCCTAGCTATGCATCCAGATATTATCGTTTATGATGAGGAGCTGCGTAAAAAGTCCGACCGTGCAGTCGAGGCATTGACCAAGTATGACAAGGCGGACCTGACACAAAAGCAGAACACCTTTATCGAGCGTGCTGGTGGCAATGTAAAAGAGATGGCAATAGAAGAGGTCAAACAATTAGAAGAAAAAGACAAGACCCCCACAGCCGAGATAACATACAACATGATAGTCCAGGGCAAGACACTCGACGAGATAGCCACCCTGCGCAGCCTCACACTCGGCACAATCATCACACATCTCGAGAGTATGAAAAAGTTGCACCCTGATTTAGATGTATCCTCATCCATACCAAAGGGTTTAAATAAAACAAAGATTGGCAAGATAAAAAAGGCCTTAAAAGCAAATGAAAACAAGTTGACCCCCACTATGCATGATTTACAAAAACTTGGTGTCGACACCAACTACGAAGAGATACGCCTCGCCAGACTGGTTTAGTTCAGAATATATAGGTCCTGCTTATATTCCCCTTTCCCAACATACTTTGCCTCGCCATTTATAACTGCCTCATATGGTCTGCAGTGTACGCATCCCTCTTCCCCATTCTTACATTCGAAAATACTTTTTGTCCTCGCCTCCAGCATTTGCTTTGCAACAGGGTAAACTTTCTCATACGCATCCTCGAGAGTTCCGAGTACGGCATCCACTGGCGCATCATCGCGATCAACATACCAGTACTGCGCACCAACAACTTTTCTTTTTTGTAAGTTATTGAGCAGCAGTTGATATATTGGCAGTTGCAGTGACCCCTCTTTCTCATCATTTTTCCCAGTTTTAAAGTCTATCACTCGCAGGCTGTCACTCTCAGGCAAATACTCTATCCAGTCCACCTTGCCACAAAGTATGATATTGTCGACATCATTGAGATAATAATGCGGCAACATGTCCACCTTCTCTCCTGCTACTACTGGTGGGAACTTGATAGTTTTCTTTTCCAAAAAGTTTGGATTGCGTATCACCCTTTCTATCATTCCTCTGCCACGCTCTTTAAATTCTGCCTCCTGCTCAGTAGATGTGAAGCCTCCTATCTCCCCGCTCACCTTTACCCATTCATTTTCATAGTCAGCCAATAGGTCGCGACTCATACGCTCGTCAGATTTGAAATTTGCCAAGTTCTCCAGCACATTATGCACCGCCACTCCGAGAGACATATGTGGCGAGACTATTGCCACCTTTCTCCCCTCACTATTTTTGTATACATTGTGCAGATAATACAGCCTCGGACATTTCAGCCAGTCACCCATACTACTGTGCGACACCCACACTGCTTTATATTTATCCCTCGTCTCGACTTTATTTTGCATTTTTATAATTATATCATTTTTGATAAGTTCTGTTATAATTAAAATAGTTAACTGAGGAGAAACAAAATGACCGAGGAATAACCCGCCATGACAAGACCGCCCAGCGCGCAATGTTATGGCGGTTTTGTTTTAATAGTTGACTATTCTTATATTTCTTGTAGTATTCTCTTTGGACAAGTTCGTCTATGGCACTCAAAACGGAGACAAATATGAAATTAGGACTTATTGGTGACGTGAGCGATGATGTTGCGCAAACAGTTGCAGAAGCATTAGCCCGCTCCGAACATCACGACATTAATCTGGTAACACTCCCAGACAAACCTAAACCTCATCTTACAGTAGTGCCGGTGATGAATCAAATACTGGTTACTAGCTACAGCGTTTCGGCTCAGCCATCCAGCCTTAACGGAAAACTGATCCGCTACCTCATCAATGATCCAGCCTCCCCACTCGCGGCACTCGAGCTAGGTGTAGTTGTGCATCACGAGGAACGTGGAAGTATTTCCTTTTTCCTCACAAAGATCTCACCCCAAGATCTACGAGACGTGCGCCACATGATCGACAACATGCCGAGACCGGACTCAATGTATGGTCACATGTCAGAGCAATCTTGGGAAATTTGTCGTCGAGAAGTAGCGGCACAGCTTAACCTTCGCCACCAATAAGCATCAGCCGAGTGCCAATCACCACTCAAAAAAGCTCCTTAAATAAGGGCTTTTTTACTTGACAAAAAGTGTATTATGTGTAATAATATACACAGCACTGAAACGGGCAATAATGCCAAATAACCGCTCACTTCAAAAAGGAAACAGCGATGAAACAGAATCAGCAAACCGAAGGCGTAACGCGTCTCGAAGTCGTCTCGGCCTTGCCCTTCCTCGGACTTTTCTTAATCGGGCTCGTCCTCGAGTTCACAACAGATAACAAGGTGGCGGTGCAGACCTTCGCCTCACTCTCTGTACTCTTCGGTATTGCGACAGCGTACGTATGGGGTCACGGCCTCATTCGTAACATCCGCGAGGACTACTTCCCAACAACCCGCAGCTAAAAACTGCAACCGCCCCACTCACCAGAGTGGGGCGAACTATTTATATACCCCCACCAAGTAGCTCCTCTTCGAACTCGAGTATGTCTTTGAGGCGGACGTCGCGCTCGCTGCCGTCATCTTTCAATCTATATTTAGATGTATCCGGGAAGTCTAGATCGATAACCTTTTTATACACCGCATTTGCCAGTCTCGATACCCTATCAATGAGATTGTCATCCAGTTTTAATTCCAATATATTTATATTCCCCTTCTTATCTGCCTCTAGGAATTCTATATATCCCTTGTCCAAGCTGTAGTCCTTGTACCCACGTGAATTTTTAATCAGTAGATAATAATACGCCAACTGATAGCCAAAGAAATGCATTTTGATCTTGTCATACTCCGTATCTGCATCCTCCCAATCCTTAAAACTTTTTCCAGTTTTGAGATCTGTCACCACTATGTCGTCGCCATCAAAATCAATCTTGTCTATTTTCCCTGTCGCTGGCACGGCGCCTATCATCACTCCCTCACTTGCAAAGTTAACCTCCACCATACTACTCTCCCTTATTCCCCTCTTGTTTAGATCCACCAAATATATCTCCAAGTTTTTGACCCCCGCATCATAATACTTTTTATACTGACTCTCGGACAGTGACCCACGTGATAGTGAGCCAGCAAAATATTTGTATACCTGATCATTACTCGGCAGCTTGTTATATTTCTTCAGATACAGATAAAAGTTCTGCATCGCCTCATGCA
>CAYJDH010000004.1:21235-36750 GCA_964368915.1 uncultured Candidatus Saccharibacteria bacterium | reverse complement strand
ACTCTGGATACCGTATACTCGCTCGTATCGATGGAGCGCGTGATCTCAAATACGTTCAAGCGATCCTAGACCAAGCTATAAAATTCGCAAAGTAGAACTGTAAAAATAAAAAAGAAACCCTGGAGTAATTTTGTAGGACCCACCTGAAAGGAAGGGTAAAGAGATTAAGAAAGGGTTCTTTTTTATTGCAATAATAGCCCTACTTTTCTATAGACCCAATTCTAATCTCAAATCCTCTGGGCATTCCCAAGGTGGATCAAATGATAGCTCTACTTGGCATTCTCCTTTTCCAAGCTCCGCAATATTGTTCTCAATGTCCTCTATCATCGTGTCTACAAATGGACACATTGGTGAGGTCAATGTCATTGTCACTTTGATGTACTCGTGAACACCCAGCTCCTCAAAATATTCGCCTATCTCCACATCACGCACTAGGCCGAGCTTTACAATATCAAAATTGAGCTCGGGATCTATTACATTCTTTAGCTTCTCGATTACTATTTCTTTTGTTAATATTTCTACTTTATCTGACATATATTTTCTTTTACCTCATACACCTTATCCGCTTTTAACTTCTCCACTTCTTTTGAGTGACTCACTAGTATCACAGCAGAGCCAAGTGACCTCATATGCTCGATGACTGCGTACACCTTTTCAACAGCATTTTTGTCTACTCCACTATCTGGCTCATCGAGGAAAATATATTTCGGTTGTAACGCCAAGATATGCATCATGTCGGCTTGCTTTTTCTGCCCACCTGAGAATCCAACATTGAGGTCACGTGACAACAACTCAGTATCGAGGTCGAACTTTTTACAGTCCTCTATGAGTTTATTTTTAAACTCTGATACTGACAATGCATTTGGATTTAGATTTTTATAAGCCTTGTACAGGAATGAAAGTGTCGATATACCCTCTATCTCAGGTATGTGCTGCATACCAAAATAAAACCCTAACTTTGCCATATCGTTGACCTCCATATTTGTTATGTCTTTACCATCCAACGTTATCTCTCCACTTGTTATGTTGTATCCAGGGTATTTGAATACTCCTTTGATGAGCGAGCTCTTGCCACTACCATTCTCACCTTCTATCAAGATTAATTCTCCGGCGGCAATATCCAAATCAGCCTTTTTGATAAGCTCGAGTTCGTCCAGTGTTATATTTAGATTATTGATTTTCAGCATAGTTTTTCAATCCTTCTTCGAGAGCATTATAACATAGCAGTGCACATGCGGCACGGCTAGGACTGATGTGTACACCCAGCATGGCATAAACGTCACCAGGCATCATACTTTTAGCATCATGTATACTTTTGTTTTTTAAGTTATCAGTCATCATACTCATCCCAGCTTGGGATATGGCGCAGCCAATGCCGTCAAAACTTGCCTCTACTATTTTCTCATCTGCTATTTTTAAGTACAGCTTTCCAGTGTCTCCACATGATGGATTGCGACCATCACCCACGCATGTACAGTCACTCATCACATATTTGTTATGAGGGTTCTTGGCGTGATCGAGTATGTTGTCTATGTATAATTCGTCCATATTACTTTGCTATTACTTTTTTAGAATTTTAATAGCATCCTGCAATGCAATTATAAAAGCATCCACGTCAGCATTGGTGTTATAAAAATAAAAACTCACCCTACATGTTGCTGGGACAGATAATGTCTTCATGGCTATCTGTGCGCAGTGATGTCCAGCACGCATGGCAATATGATGTCTACCGAGCACCTCAGCAATATCATGAGGGTGTATGCCATTAACATTAAAACTAATTATGCCAATATTGTTCTCATTTTTACTGTAAACATTAACGCCTTCCATTTTAGACAGTTCTCCCAAGGCATATTCGACTACACTATTTATCTGCTTGTTCTCATTTAAAATATTGTTTTTCTCTATATACTCCACCGCAGCCGCAAAGCCTATCACCTCGGCTATGCCAGCTGTCCCAGACTCGTGAGCACGCACATCGCTCCTGTATGTGCTATTGCTTTCGTCCACTTCCCAGACCATGCCACCACCAAATGTTACTGGCTCCATGTCTCTCAAGATATCGCGCTTTACATACAGCATTCCCACTCCTGTTGGTCCACACATTTTGTGTGCTGACATATATGCTGCATCTAGGTCTAAGTCATGTAAATCAATATCAATATGCCCCGCAGCCGCAGTGATGTCACTAATGATATATGCCCCAGCTTTATGTGCTGCGGCAGCCACACTTTTAATATCAAAAATATTTCCAGTTACATTGCTAGCTAGTGGCATACTAACAATAGCAGTATTCTCATTTATTTTCTCAATACACTCTGCCTCGTCATTAACCAAAACTATCTCTAGATTATTCCTCTTTGCAAGCTCTTGCAGTGGCACCAAGTCAGAATGATGTGCCCATTTTGAGGCTATGATTTGTCTCTTATTTGGTGTCAGCTTTTGCTCAAGCATTCTTGTCAATTTATTACTCGCATCTGTTGATCCACTTGTAAATATTGTCTCGTCAGAGTTAATGTGGAAAAACTTAGCAACAACTTC
The DNA here is from genome assembly GCA_964368915.1 of uncultured Candidatus Saccharibacteria bacterium. Lineage (GTDB taxonomy): Bacteria > Patescibacteriota > Minisyncoccia > Phycocordibacterales > UBA5272 > JAUPVO01. The sequence goes on along the minus strand of CAYJDH010000004.1, from coordinate 34,209 downwards.
ACGTGCATTATTATATTTCTCTGTTGCTGTCACTGCTGATGGATACAGCCCACGGTCAATATTGCTGCGATAGTTGAGGTAATACTCACTCATGGCATCCACAACACAGTCAGGGGTCAGTGATGATGCGGCCGTGTCGAGATACACCAGAGTCGTCCTGTGTTTTGCTTTATAGTTATCAAATATTGAAAAGTCTTGTTTGTGCATATATTAATTCAAATTAACTATTGAGGAATCCTGTGACTATCTCGCTCCTAGCCTCATCCTCTGTCATGCCTTGGGCGCGCATATAGAACATCTTTTCAGCGTTGATCCCTGACACACCGATAGCGTGCGCTGTTGGGAATAAGTCGCTGTATATGTCCAAGCTAGGCTCCGCATCCACCTCAGCAGTGTTATCGAGAATAATAAATTTTCCAGATTGATTACCTGTACCTGTTGCGTTCTCGTCAGCAGCGAGTGAGCTGCGATATATTATCCTGCCATTCTCACTCACCACGCCACGCGCATTGATATTTGTCTTTACATTTTTGTGCTTTGCGATTATCTTGTGATACACGTCCGCCACCTCATCAGCACCCAGCTTGCCACTCGCCTTTATCTCGATTTTGATGTCATCCTCGGCACTTTCGCATACTATCGAGATCTGATTGTTGACTATGTTGTGATGCACATATGTGTCACCTTCACAGACGACGCGATAGCTACCCGGCTCGGCCAGGATAATATCCCCAGCTGCGTGTATCAGCTTTTCTTCAAGTTTTTCATATGGGCTCGATACTTTTAATCCGTACTTTTGCATTTATATTGACATTATACCATACTGGTTGTAGTATGAAAAGTAGTAGCAACGACTGCACAAACAACCACCACGTTAATTAGAGAGGAAACAAAACATGGCGTATCCGACAACTTCCCAACCCCCTAAACCGGGTGAGCGCTTTCGTTCAAATGACAGCTCAGCAACCAGGTATCCATCTGATGTCATTTTGGTGGTAAATAACTGCCAAACTGTTCGAGACGGAGACTACAAAGGGGTCGTCAAGGTTTATATGTACCCCGAATCTGATCAAAGTGTCAAAAATCTTTTCGGTGTGCTTTGGGGCGATTTTTGCCACTACTACTCACCTGTCGACGACTCAAGTGTTTCGTTGCAAGATGTTGCGGACTTCTTGAGACACGAAGCTGATTTTGAAAGAAGGAATCGTCTAGCTAATATTTAGCGAGACCAACAACCTGAGAAGCCACCCCCGCGGTGGCTTTTTGTTTTGTTTTAATATAGTATAAAAGCCGAACCGAACCTTTTATTTTAACGAGGAGATCAAACAATGCCTACTTCAATTCGTCTGTCTTTGTGCGGACAACCTTTTAATCAAACTGATATACCTCATCTCGAAAGCCAGGACATCAAACGAGCTCTGCAGGCGTATCTCGAAAGAAGCGAAGGTTTTAAGGATATGCAAGAGTTAAGAATCAACCTCTGGCGCGCAGAACATACCACTGAGGGTTACCTTTATTGTGGTGTCGGAACCTTTACAGGAAGCGAATCCTGCTTTGTCGAAGTTCACCGCCAGTTTAACGGCGCCAATGACCACGATGATGAGCCTCCCAGACTTCGAGTGACCAAATGGGAAACTGTTTCGTTTCTCGAGATCCTGGAGTATCACTTCTCAACTTTTGGTGTGAGCGTGATACACGGTCATTGTATGACTGAGGCTGAATGTGAGACCATAAAAGCTGGTCTAGGTTTCACTCCCTCAGAAGATCAGACTTTAGTCGGAAAGAAAAAAGTTGTAGCCATAGGAGGAACATTCTACGAACTAACTCCTATCAGCCTGACTAAGCCATCTCTAGCTCAACCAAACGGTTGAACTCAACTGCGTACTCGAGTGGCAGCGCGCGGATGATGTCCCCGACGAATCCGCCAACTATCACTCGATACGCATCATCGCGGGTAAATCCATGACTCATGAGGTAATGCAGCTCCTCATCACCAATCTTGCCGACAGTCGCCTCATGCGTCACGTCGGCATTTTTATTTTGTATTTTATTCATCGGCCAAGTATTAGACACTGACTTGCCATCTAGTATGAGCGCATCACAAGCCACAAATGATCTAGTGTTATCCGCTGACTTTGCAACCTGGACAAACCCTCTATAGTTTGAGATACCTCCATCACGACTCACACTTTTACTACGTATTACCGAGCGAGTGTTTTTACCAATATGTATTACCTTGCTGCCTGTGTCTTGATCTTGTCCATGACCTGCGAATACTATACCCATTGATTCTGATTTACTGTTGTCACCAACTAGGATGGATGTAGGGTAAAGCATAGTCACAGCTGATCCCATGTTGCCGTTAACCCAGTTCATGTTTCCATTTTTATATACGAGAGCCTTTTTAGTATTCAGATTATAAGTATTCTTTGACCAGTTCTCGACACTGATGTATTTGGCTGTGGCATTGTCCATGACTATCACTTCCACACACCCGGCATGCAGACTGCTCGCTGTATATTTTGGTGCACTACACCCCTCGATATACTCCACAGACGCACCCTTATCAACTATGATGAGAGTATGTTCAAATTGTCCTGCACTAGGGCTGTTCATTCTAAAATAGGCCTGCAGTGGCATGTTAACCTTGATCCCCTCCGGAACATAGATAAATGTCCCACCGCTCCATACTGCACCGTGTAGGGCCGTGAACGCATGATCAGTAGCTGGCACACAGTCAGTCATAAAATGTTTCTGTACAAGCTCTGGATATTTTTGTACAGCGACATCCATGTTTTCAAATATCACACCTTGCTTTGCCAGGCTGTCTTTTATTCTGTGATACACCACACCTGAGTCGTACTGAGCACCCACACCACCGAGATACTCACGCTCTGCTGCAGGTATGCCGAGTTTGTCAAAAGTGTCTCTCACCTCTGCTGGCAAGTCCGCCCAGCTACTTTTCTCCTCAATATTTGGATCGATATAGTAATTGATATTTTCTAGGTCCAGCTTGTCGAGTGATGGCCCCCATGTCGGAAGTGTGGCTGCATCAAAAAGAGCTAGGGCGGCTAGTCTTTTCTCCAGCATCCAATCAGGCTCATTTTTAGATTTGCTTATATTTCTAATCAGCTCTTCATTGATTATTCCTTTCAAACTTTTAACAGACATTAATATTTTTATACTACAATAAATTAATGATTATGTCCATGATGAGAACTTTCACCTCTCGTCAGATAAACAGCAAATAAAGTTGTGAGCGGGATAGCGAGCAACAGCCCAATAGACCCCACCAGTGATCTGATTATCTCTGTAGCTATTATTTCTTTATTAATAATCTGCAACACTGGTGCGGTGCTTGTTTGGAAAAGTAGTAATAGTGACAATGATGATCCTGTATACGCCAATACCAGAGTGTTGATCATGGCTCCAGCATGGTCACGCCCTACTCGCATGGCACGAGTATAGTATTCACGCAGTGATAGATTTGGATTGGCTTTTTTAAGTTCTGATACTACTCCCGCCTGAGTGATGGCGCTATCGTCCACTATACCTATGACACCGATAATAATGCTGGCGATAACAAGTAACTCAAAATTGATAGCCCCTCCCGCATTATAAAAAAGTGCAGCAGACTCTTCACTAGAGATACCGGTTATTCTATTTTTAACTATTGAAAAGTAGGCTATAAAAATAGTAACTACTATTGATATAAAACACCCGAGCATGGCAGACAGAGTATTCCTATTGTATCCATGCGTAAAAAACATAACCACAAACAATAGAGCAAGAGATACCAGCGTGGCCACAAGTAATGGATTGTAGCCTTGCAATGTTAATGGTATCAGTACAAAAAATATTATCAACATCGATACAGCTAAAGACATCAGTGACTTGAGGCCTTTAAACCCAAATAAAGAGAGAACAAATACAACAAAAACAAATCCCAATATTCCGAGACCAGACAGTCTGTCATATTCTGCAGCTCTCCAATACTCACTACCATCAGTATCAAAAATATGATCAACAAATATAACATCTCCCACCTCATAAGGTAAACCATTTGAATACACTGTTATGTTTTTGCCTGTATACTCACCATTTAAAACTTTTATCAAAAAGTCTTTTACTCCTACCGACTCCGCACCATCCATTATCGATACTATTTCTGCTTTAAATGTTTCAATCTTTTCAGATCTTAATTCTTGAGCATTAGAAAAGTTAAAAATAAAAGCCAAACTAAAAACCGCAAGAGATACTTTTAACCACATATTTTGCATAGTCCGTATATTTGAACTGTTTCTTGATTAATATTTTTAAACTTCTTACTCTTGCGAAGCATTTTCTTAAGAGCTTCGTCCAATGTGACGTTGTTTGCTATGTTTTCTATGGTCTCACAATTGCTACACACTATCTGATGTTTAGGTTCATGTTGATCTGATAATTCATAATGCGCATGCCCATGATTATAATCATAACGCCTAATGACGCCAGACTCTTCCAATGTCACCAGATTGCGATACACAGTAGCCTGATCTATATCTATGTGTTTCTTTAGGTCCTCGATCAATTTGTGTGCGGTGATTGGCGTTTTGGACTTTGCGACACGCGTCAGTATCGCGAGGCGATGCTCGGTCACCTTGAGATCGTATTTTTTGATTATCTCAACTATTTCTTCTTGTTTCAGTGTCGCCATATATTATGTTTTAATTATACCAAATATAACAAGTTTTAAATATTAGAAGACTTTGAATCTTTATATTCTATTTGTTTAGCCACTCTTTCTTTTGTTCTCTCTTTTCTTTTATCCTCAAGCTTTTTCAACCACTCATACATCTCATCAAACACAACAACACTATTATCTGTAAGATTTAAATCAAAAGCATTAACATCAAATGATAAAGCCAGTTTCAAGTCGCAATCAAACTCATTCAAGTATTTCTCTTTGTCTTGTTCATTTCTGACCTTGTTCAAGATTACGCAATATGGAGTCTTATAAAAACCAAGCATTCTAATAATTTGTTGCGCAGACTTTACGCCATGCGGTGTAGCCTCAGCCACAACAACCGCAGCATTAAAACCTGTTGTCACACCAGTACCAACACCATCTGTGCCAGCTTTCTCATCGACAACTACGTATTCATTTTCACTAAGTTTTAAGAATGGTAAATATACTTTTAATGGAGTCGTGAGGGCATGACTACACCCCATGCCATACATCATGTCATCAGTATGTGGCCCTGACACCATCAGTCTCAGATTGTTTCCAAGCTCCACACTATACCTTTCTGTTATCTCGTCTATTGGATCGAGTGCAAATATATACTCCTCATCTATACCCATAACATCTTTTGTGCTGGTGATACTTATCTTTTCAAATATCTCTGACAGGCTTTGTCCCATATAATTCATATCATTCTGATACCCTAGGTTATATTTAAAATCCATATTGTGGTCATTGTCGAGAGCCAACACAAAAGCACTCTTTTTTTCTAAAAGATACTTTGTATACAATGTTGCCAGAGTTGTCTTGCCGCTACCACCTTTACCGAGGAATCCTATTATCATGATTTTAATACTACTACAAATGCGAGTTACTTGCAAGTGTTATTTAGTTGTGATATATTCTAACCAGAGCAGACTGAAGAATCAGAATGCCTATAATCAAAAACTTGAGAGGAAAAAATGAACTGCAAAACAGCTCAACATGTATGGCAACACAAAGGTGGCCTTATTTCTGGCCTTAACTGCAAAATGCCCGGTCTCATGGCGTATCTCATCCAATCTGCCACAGACTGGAGAGATAAAAAACCCGACCCTTTTGACACCGCCGTTAAAGCAAGTGCCGGCGACGGTAATTATCGTGTAACCCATTCCGATGGTGAAAGTCAGATGTCGACATGGGTGCATGACGTGCTCGGCGACAAGGTCGCCAATCGCGAAGTGACCGCAGCAGTGCGCGACTTTCTCAAACTTCCCTCATTGGAATTTGCGAACGTCTGCTGCAATGGTTGCAGTGTCAGCGACGGAACATTGTCGCCAGATCAAGAGTTGGCGATACAAATGGCTGCTGTTAGTCTCAACCCTGACGGCACTCCATTCAAAGCTTAGTTGCTCTCAGCACTAAACACCCGACGTAGAAATACGTCGGGGGTTTTTCTTTTTCGAACTTTTCTGGTAGAGTAACAAACAGAGGCGACTTGCCTGAAAACCTCGAGGAATACCCGTGGAAAAAATATCTTTAGTGTCACTAAAAGTGAGAGCGGGACGTGTAAATATCGCAGCATCTCTCGGAGAAAAACCCAAGATGTACGAAAATGCACTGGAGCTCAAATTTGCAGGAAACGAACAAACGATTGATTTGGTTTCTTTCGGGTCAGAAATGAAGCGCCACGATGAGTGCCAAGTACTCGGATCCCAACGAACACAAACTTTACTCGTTTCAGATTTCCCGCCAGAACTCTCTGAGAGGATAACCTCAGTCTGCGGGAGGTCCACCGACGTATCTTCCATAGAAATCAGAGCCGAAGCTTTACGCAAAATTGCTGAAGATGTGGCAGCTTGGCGAGATGGTTATCGTTAACCAAAAACTTAACGAGCAGAGGCGCTACGGCGCCTTTTGTTTTGTTTGATTTTTATTTTATTATCCCTCCACCGATGACTTTGTTGTCATCCGTATAGAACACAGCGCTCTGGCCGGACACTATGTCATCGCAAGTTTCTAATATTTCAAATTTGTTTTCATTTTGATTTATCTTGACCTGATGCAGTTGCCCTCTATAGCGGAACCTTGCTAATACTGGCTCATCTGTAACGTCCAGCAGCCAATTCGTTTCCATCAGTTCTATATTTGTTTTCATTTCTGATCCTGACTTTGTGTGCGACACTACCAGCTCATTTGTTTCCAATCTTTTTTCTATTACAAAATACGGTGTATCAGTTGTAGTTTTTTTGTTGATATCAAAACCATGTCTCTCGCCTATAGTGTAGAGCTGCACACCATCGTGTTTCCCTATTATTTCACCATCAATATTAATAACATTACCAGGCTGTAAATCCAGCTCTCTCTTTAAAAAGTCTTTGATAGATATGTCGCCGAGCATACATATACCTTGGCTGTCTTTTTTGTCGGCAACATATAAATTGTTTTTCTTTGCAATGTCACGTACATTGTCTTTTTCTAAATGACCTATTGGGAAAAATGTTTTTTCTAATACCTGTTTTTTAACTTGATATAAAAAATATGTTTGGTCTTTGTTTTTATCTTTGGCACATATTAGTTTTCCATCTTGTATTTGCGCATAGTGACCTGTAGCGATATAGTCAGCACCGTTAACAACAGCATAATCATAAAATGCCCCGAACTTTATATAACGATTGCAAAATATATCTGGATTAGGTACTCGATTATTTTTATACTCGTCTAGCAAATAGTCTATGACGTATCTCTTGTACTCACTCTCTAAGTCTAGGGTTACAAATGGTATATCGAGCTGCGCACATACACGCATAGCGTCCAACCTATCCTGTTTCCAGGTACACTCGATATAGTCTGGCTGCCAAGTTTTGATGAATACCCCTGTGATGTCATACCCCTCCTGATTGAGCAAAAATGCTGATACAGCACTGTCTACGCCACCAGAGATGGCTACAAATATTTTCTCTTTACTTTTTACTTTTATATTAGGCATTCATTAATTTCTTGTACACCTCCACCAATGCGCGAGTATCAGCTAAGGCTGTATGGGCACGCTTGTTATCGATTTTAAAAAGCTCACAAAGTGCACGAAGAGAGAAACTTTGAGCCTGAGGTAAATCATAGAGGCGCGCAAAAGCTATAGAGATAGTGTCCAGCTTTCCATAATGCATTACTGATTCTACTCCTGTCTCTTCGAATGCACGCTGAACGAAAGCATAATCAAATGTTAAGTTATGAGAGACAAATGTGCAAGATTGTGTCACTTTTGCAAACTCCTCCATTGCTGCCTTGCGATCTACAGCAAACATCCAGTCCACCTCGTTGTATCCATTTACACGTAGTGCCTCCTCTTCGGCGAGATCTGGTCTCTGCATTTTTATCTTCCATTCTTTTTCTGCAACTATCTCTAATTTAGGCCCCTTGCCCTCACGTTCTGTTTGTTTTGCTATTATAACTGCGAGCTCGATTATCTCGTGCTTGTTTGGGTCTACTCCTGTTGTTTCTGTATCTATAAATGCTAAATTGTGTACTTTCATGTGTGTTAATCAAAAGATTATAACATAAAAGTGCGTTAAAATAATTGATTATTTCAAATGCTTTTCTATATTTCTCAAATGCTCTTTGTATGTTTTTGCATAATACATATTTCCGTCATTGCCAGTGATATAGTAAAGATAAGATGTCTTTGTTGGTTGTCTGACTGCGTTGATGGCGTCTAGTCCTGGATTATTGATCGGCACATTTGGAGCACCGTATATCTCATAAGTTGTCTTGTCTACATCAACTTGTAATGGCATATCTATAGATATACGCTCGAGGAGTATGCCTGCAACTATTTTCATATCATCTACATTGTTAGCCTCACCTTGTACTATACTAGCTAGTGACAATAACTCCGGCTCAATATAGCCAATACGTTTGTTGAACTCTTTTCTCATCGCTGCTATAACATCAGTAATATCTGATTCTTGTTGAAAGAAATAAGTATCTGGGAATAGATATCCTTCATTTCTTTTAGCCTCAGCTATAAAGTCTTCTCTGTCTATGCTCGGCATTCTGCCCACTACGCGTTCTGCTATGTCCTCGGCTGTAAATCCCTCTGGTATTGTTATAGATATTGCTGGTACGTCAAATTTACCACTTGAAAACTTTTTAACTATATCTGCCAAATTCGCAGGCCTATCAAACAAATAAAGACCAGCGGCTATCTTTGTATCCTTGTTTACAAGAGACATCCAAGCACGCATCAATAGAGGTGATTTTAAATAGCCGTCATCTTTTAAGTCTTGAGATATCTGCAATATATTTGAACCACTTTTAACTTCAAAGACTTCGTTGACAGGAAAATTGGTAGTCGGGACAAAAATATATGCGTAAATAATAGCCACTGCTATCGCAGCTATTATGTATTCCATTATTCTTATTATTCTAGTATTTCTTTTCATTTAGTTTTAAAGTGGTAAATTGTTTGGAGCATCACCTTTCACACTATCCACTCTTCTTATTCCTGGTGTACTAGCGACAGCACCAGGCAGATGCCAGAGGGTTGCAAGCTCTTCCAAATTCAAAACAAAATTGTTTTCTGGATGAGGATGATGGAATGGATGTACGAACCCTTCCCACATTATACGTCCAATCTTGCGGAAGCCCAATGACTTTTTAAACAGTGCCCAGTCCCACCAATCATCGATGCTCCCAGATTTTTTAAAACTACTTCGAGTTTCAACATGAGGGTAAAAACCTTCGCGTTCCACATAAGCTTCAAAAAATTCTTCACTTCTCCAGGGTCTACGTTTTTTAAAAGTATCTTGCCAATCGTAGTCGTATGGATCAGATGGTGATGGAGCAAAAGTATTAAAACCTGGTGCAGAAAAATGCTTGGTAACGTTTAAAATAGATTGCACATTTTGTCCGTTGAATGCTCCTGGTGCGGCTATGTAGACTACACGCATATTGCAATTGACTACGGGCTTTGCGGCTTTTCTCAAGATTAGTTTTATGGCATCTTTATCTTCATCAAACATCTCATGTTCTCTCTTTAGACTTCCCTTATCATCTGCAGCATAAACTATAAACTCTTCTTCGTCTTTAAATGTCCCATCTTCTTGTTTGACTTTTTTAGTTCTAGTTTTAGGGTTACCCGCATCATCCAAAACTTTATCACCTTTTTTATATTTAGGTTTAGATCTTCTTATGCTATCCAGATGCAAATCTACCAATTTTTTAAAAGTTAAATGTTCATCTGTTAACGTATTGTGAAAAAGTGGCGGATATTTACTACCATTATAATTACTCTCATCTTGTACCAAGATCTGATACCAAGCATATTCACCTTTCCCCATAGATCCAAACCACTCTAATATTGGAGTTAGTGGGTCATGTTTAAACTCTTCTTTAGGATCCTTGTTTAACTCAAAATCAACATAAGTTTTAATAGGTAAAGCGTTGCCACTTATTTCTATTTTCTCTCTTTTCTCTTTCTTGTCTTCATCTTGAAGTACTACTTTTTTGGTTAAAAAATAATCAGAGGCCCACATACCAACCCCACCTTTTGGAGAACGATGGTCAAAATATATTTTCTTTACATAGTCTTCGGCCTCTGTTATCTCAATGTTTGGATATTGCGAATAAAAATTATTCTGAACAAGCTGTACGAACTTTTTCTCTGTGCGTATGAAAAATCTAACATCACCCTCGAGAGAAGCTATTTCCAAAGAGAAAAAAGCTGGCAAGTTGCCTTTTATATTTCTTTTGTACCAAGTGGCTATACCTCCCGCCTGCAAAAATGCTCCAGCTGCCATCTCTGTAGCCTGAGGGGATTTAAATATGTCCCGTGGAAGCTTTATCTCGAGCAATACCCATTCCAGTCCATCTAAATATTTTTGATTCGCATACATTACCCAAAACTTCCACATCCATGCACACATGAATAAAAACAAAGATATATAAATTAAAAATAAAATTATATCCAAAACGATTTGCATTGTTAACAGTATAACAGCAAATCTATATATATTAGTCTCTGTTTTACACTATGCTAGTGTATAATGTCCGGCAGAATTCTTTTTAAAGTATTTTGCGTTTTGGAGATTGACAACTATAGTATTCGGCTTTACATCGCGCAAGGCTAACACCTTGTCCACTATGTCTTGCTTTGACATTGCTGTACCAGTTTCAGTCATAACAACTTTTATAAGATCACGAACAACTCCTCCTGTGTGCCCCCAATCTTTCAAGCCATACATACCACGTCCAACGAGGATAAATCTTTTATCTTTGATGAGCTCATTGTGGCAAGTCGCAACATGCGCCTTTTTGTTAAAAGTAGAGTTGATCTCTTTTGCTACATCACGGAAATGCATAGGTTTACCTTCACGGCGGAGTATCAGATATGCATAGTCCTTGATACCACGAGCCTTCACAGCAGAACTAGATACATGCCCCCATTCATTCATTGGGTTTTTAGCAATAACTTTTGATATAGCGAGATATCTTTTGATTACATCCTTGTTCTCACGATACTCTACTGCCAAAGCTGACAGATCAGACACAAAACGAGATACTATCTCTTCCTCTTTTACAAGTTCGTCTTTGTTTACATTTTTATGTAAAGCAGACAATGCAGTATGAACATGTTTTGCTACCTCATCATCAACGCTCCATCTGTGATCAAAGTCATCATCCTCTTTGTGTTTTTTAAATTTAGAAGAAAGAGTCATGAAAAAGTTGATGTGATTGTGTACCACTTCATCATTTGAAATATGCTCCATCAAGATTTTCTCTGGGACTATAGATCCAAGCTTTGCCACTATCTCAGACAATTCAACAAAAACATTTTCAGCCTCTTTGTAGTCTTTTGATTTTTGTATTGCTCCTATGGCAAAATTTTCAATCTGGCGAACACGTTCACGAGTAATACCATATTCACGCCCAATAGACTCGAGAGTGTTTCTCTCTTTTGCCTCGAGGCCATAACGCTTTGTAATAACTTCACGAGTACGAGGATTCAGAGCATTTAGCAGCTTTTTAGAGACCGCTTTTGGTTTAAATGATAGTTGGACTGTTGACATATATTAAAGGCATTTGTAAAGTAATATCATTGTACTATAAAAGGCATTTTTCGTCAAATGACGATATTTACAAGCTTGTTTTTAATGGTTATTACCTTTTTTGGTTCGGCTGTGACATTTTTAGTCCATATATCAGTCGCTTTTACAGCGGCTAAAACCTCCTCATCTGTGCTATCTTTTTTAGCTGTGATGTTGCCACGAAGTTTGCCATTAACTTGTATTACTATTGTCACCTCATCTGCTGTCAATTTGTTCTCATCCCAAGCCGGCCAGTCTTTGTCTACATATGCAGCACATGTTTCCGGTGCAAATGGTGAGAGTATGGTCATGAGATTGTCGTATTCAGCACGAGACAGACCATTCTGTTCGAATTCATTCACGAGTATCATCATCTGAGATATAGCGGTGTTGAATTTAAAACCTTCTATGTCCTCACCCACCTTCTTAACAGTCTGATGTATTATGTTTTGATTTTTACACTCAGAACCTATTTTACTCTCAAGTTTTTTGACTCTCTCCAGGAATCTTTTAACCCCAGCTATTGATTTTGAGTCCCATATACCAATTTGCCCAAATGGACCCATGAACATAACATACATACGCGCCACATCAGATCCATATTCACGGATAACGTCATCTGGATTAATAGTGTTGCCAAGTCTCTTGCTCATCTTTACCCCACCTTCACCGAGAACTAGCCCCACAGTCTCGAGTCTTTTAAATGGCTCAATATTTTTAACCAAACCTAGGTCGTATAGGAACTTGTGCCAGAAACGACCGTATATGAGGTGACGTGTGGCGTGCTCAACACCGCCGACATAGATATCAACTGTCCCAAATTTCTCCTGCGACTCTTTTGAAAATATTTCCTTGTCATTATGAGCATCAGGGAAACGTAACCAATACCAACTTGATCCCGCCCATTGCGGCATGGTGTTAGTCTCGCGTTTGAAAAGTTTTGCCTTTGCGTCTGATTTGTCAGCTGAGACGAACTCATTCTCATCGTTAATATATCCATACACATCTGTAAATTCTGAGATGTTCGCAAGTGGTGACTCACCGGTACCTGTAGGCTCGTAACTATCCACCTCTGGCAGTCTGACTGGCAACTCACTGTCCGCAACCAGATATGACTTATGATTCTCATCGAAAACAATTGGGAATGGCTCACCCCAATAACGTTGGCGAGCAAACACCCAGTCACG
>CAYJDH010000004.1:0-21135 GCA_964368915.1 uncultured Candidatus Saccharibacteria bacterium | reverse complement strand
AAACAATTGGGAATGGCTCACCCCAATAACGTTGGCGAGCAAACACCCAGTCACGGAGTTTGTATTTCTTTACAAGTTTACCTCCGACAATATCTGTAAATAAGGCTCTAGCTTCGGCAGAAGAAAGTTTCTTTCCTTCATACTCAACCACACCATCTTCACATATAGGAGTATCTTTGAAAATGTTTTTATCTGAGGTCGTGTCGAACCCTAACTCAATAGCTCTGCTAACACTCTTGTCTAAGAATCTAATATAATGTTTAAATCCATCCTCATCATCATTCTCTACCCACCATGAACGTATTTCTTGTGCCGCCATCCATCCAAGTTTAAAGTTCTCATGATCTTCTAATTTTGTATCCAAAACATCTGTATCTTCTAGTACGACCAATAAACATTCTGCCCTGGCGACTCGGTTAACTTTTTTTGCTGTATTAAAATAGTGCGCGTAACTAGTTTCAATGTGTTCTACATGTTTAAAATTATGAAGACCGCTCTCTTCGCGAACCTCTCTTAAAATAGCGTCACTAACAACCTCCCCTTCATCGACGCCACCAGCAAACAATAACGGTTTACCATTTGGATGTAGAGCCACTGCGTACATTTGAGTCTTCGGATCAAATACCACAGCAGATCCTCCATTTCTAAATTCTTCATTTTCTCTTTTAATACCAGTTTCTCTGCTGACAGCTTGAATCATCTCTATCCCATATTTCTTTGCGAATTCGCCGTCGCGAGCGTCGTGGGCTGGGACGGCCATGATTGCTCCTGTGCCATATGAGGCGAGGACGTAGTCAGCAATATATACTGGCACCTCTTTTTGATTTGCAGGATTGATAGCTGTGACACCCTCTAGTCTCACACCTGTTTTCTCTTTACCCTCTGCACCTCTTTCAATATCTGTTTTGTCTTTTACATCAGTAATATATTTTTCTACTTCAGATTTATTGGTAATGATATTTTTGTCGAGAAGGTCGCGCACTAGTGCATGCTCTGGAGCGAGTACTGTATATGTACATCCAAAAAGAGTGTCGGCACGAGTTGTGAACACTGTGAACTTGTTTTCGTATGAATACTTTGTATTCATATTTACATGAGTCCCGTATCCTACTAACGCAGTATTGTTTTCTTCAGCAAAATATATTTCTTTTTCCCCTACTATTTTAAAATCTATCTCTGACCCTTCTGATCTGCCTATCCAGTTGCGCTGCAAGTCCTTGACCCACGGCTGCCACTCTGTGAGAGTGTCGAGGTCATCGAGTAGCCTGTCTGCATAGTCAGTGATACGCAGCACCCACTGGCGTAGTGGCTTTTTCTCTACGACACTGCCACAGCGTTCACATTTACCATCCTCTAGGTCCTCATTAGCGAGTCCCGTCATACATGATGGACACCAGTTGATAGGCTCAAAACTCTCAAATGCGAGACCTTTTTTATAGAGCTGCTTGAATATCCATTGTGTCCACCTGTAAAACTCTGGGTCAGTGGTAGAGAAGACTTTGTCATAGTCATAAGACAAGTTAAGCTCCTTCATTTGTCTCAAAAAGTTCTCACAATTTTTCTTTGTAGAAATATTTGGATTGACTTTGTTTTTAATAGCATACTGTTCAGCTGGTAATCCGAATGCATCGAAACCAGTTGGATGGAGCACGTCATAACCTGTCATACGTTTATAACGACTATATATATCGCTCGCACTGTATACCTTGGCATGTCCCATATGCAGACCCTCACCAGATGGATATGGGAACATGTCGAGTACATATGAGGTCTTTTTCATATACTCATAATACTACAAATAAAAAACGGAGTCTAATCGACTCCATTTTTTATTTGACCTTACTTTGACTCCTTAATAACTAGGATATCGTGTCGGGTCTATGGTTCTCTCAAAACAATGCTCTCCAGCCTCATGATTCCAATTTGGATTTTTATCTACAGTTCCAGGATAATAATATGATGACACGTCTGAGTTATATCCAGCATATTTTGGTGACATGTAGTCAAAACTTGTATTAGAGCTTTGATCTATACCATTCTCATCATACATACGAACAGTCTCAAATACAGCACAAAGTTTGAATGTGGCTTTTGTCGGCATATCGCAAGTTATCTTTGATATATCAAAATTACCATTTTGATTGTAATTGTTAAACTTGTTTGGATAAAAAGTCACACATTCTTGACCAGACCCCTTTCTCATCGTTGAATCAGAAACTATTTGATATTTGTATACTTCTCCTGTTTTAGGATCTTTTGGTAAAACTTGATAAGTATTCATTGAGTCAGAATACACAGCCTCCAAAGTTGGTGGTAGCTTTTTATTGCGTTGCCACATATTGAGTATATTGCTCTGAGCCGTAGACAAGTCTTCTAATCTAGCTTCATCAAAACGCATTTTTCTTATTTCTGCCGGAGACCCGAGGACATTAATAGAATATATAACAGACCCTAAAACAAATACAAAAGAAATCAGACTAAAAATAATAGGAGCTTTTGTTTTTTTACTATAATCTCTTTTTAACAGAAAATAATGATAACCTGCTAAGGCGAACAAAACTATTAATGCTGTCAACATTTTAAAACCAAATCTAGCTACGAGCTCGCCTCCGAGATAATAGTAAATGGTTATGATGGTTGAAATAAAAATAGAAAAAACAGAAACGAAAATAGTAACATAATGAGGCCATCTTAAAGAAGACACATTTCTTCTGTCTGCATTTTTCTCAAAATATTTAGCTCTATACCAAGCGAGGCCTAGATATATAGGGAAACTGACAAGTAATACAGCAACAGCTAAACGCACATCCTCATTCATAACAGATGCATAGTTGTTGTTACTGAGTACATCAGGATATTTCTTGTCTATCGCTGCAAAAACTACTGAGATAAATGCTCCGACACTAGAAACCAAAGATATGAATATCCCTAACTCCAAACCAAACTCTTTTGGAGACATTATATTAGCTGACTCTTTGTTTGTAACCTTAAAGATAAGATAGATAATCCCAAGCAGAATAACTGTTGGTATTAAAATCGATAATAATATAGCTGCGATCATAGTTTTTTATTTTAAAATATTTTTAATAATTAGTCCTCGTCATTATCTTTGAATAGCGACAGACCCCAGTTAACAATAGACAACACAACACCGAACAAAATAGCCGTAACAAATGAACTGATACTAAAACCTGACAACACTCTATCAACTATCCATATCATGAGACCGTTAATAACTATTGAGAAAAGTCCCAATGTCAAAACATTAATAGGTATAGCTATAAAAGACACCACAGGCCTAATGAGAGCGTTTACTATAGCTAATAACAAAGTAACCAAACCTAATGTGACAAAATAATTCCCTGAGATAACAGCACCTGGTAATAAATATACAGTAATAGCAATAGCTATAGCTGCTAAAATAAAATTTCTGATCATATACTTACAAGTATACTCTTATTATTTTAAATGCAATAGAAATTATATTCGAAACAAATTAAGCCTTTATTTGCAAGCCTAATTCTTTTAAATGTTTCTCAGAAGTCGCTGCCGGTGACTGCATTAACAAGTCCTTACCCTCTCCAGTCTTTGGAAAAGCCATAACTTCACGGATATTTGGCTCATTGAGTAGTATCATCAGCAACCTGTCGAGACCCCAAGCAATACCACCGTGCGGAGGAGTGCCAGATCTAAATGCCTCGAGCATGTGTCCAAAATTTTGCTTGATTCTCTCCTCACTGTATCCCATTATCTCGAGAGTTGATTTTAAATCATCTGCTATATGGTTGCGTATACTGCCTCCACCTATCTCGCTACCATTTAATGCCACGTCATATTGAGTTGTTATTATCTCTCCTATATTTGTTTTGTTACGAAGCCACTCCATATGTTCATCTATTGGACGAGAAAATGGATTGTGGGTAAATGTCCAATTACCTGTATCATCAACATTGTCTGCTCCGGTAGGTTCAAACATTGGGAAATCAGTCACCCAGCAGAATGCCAATAAGTCTGGATCATTCTTGTCTTCACGCAAGTCAGGCTTGTCAGATCCATATTTTTCCATAGCGTCCTTGTAAGTTAAAATTGGGAATGGCAAAGTCTGTATCTTTTTGTTCGGGAAAAGTGTTGTTACAATTTTTACAAGCAAGTCCTCATTTACTTTACGAACCTCCTCTGCCGTAACAAAACTCATCTCCATGTCCATCTGAGTAAACTCTGGCTGTCTGTCTCCGCGCCCGTCCTCATCACGCATGCATTTTGCTATTTGAAAATATCTGTCTATTCCTCCAGACATCAAGAGCTGTTTGTATTGTTGAGGTGACTGAGGCAATGCGTAAAATGACCCCTTCCATAATCTGCTCGGTACAACATAACTTCTTGATCCTTCTGGTGTTGGGTTAGTTAATAGTGGTGTCTCAATTTCTAAAAAGTTTTGTTTGTCTAGCTCATCACGTATGAACTTGATAACACGATGTCTCATTTTTAAATTGTGCTGCAATCTATCACGTCTCATATCAAGGTATTTCTTTTCCATTCTAACCTCCTCGTTAACCTCCAGACCTGATGTAGATATATCAAAAGCTGGCGTCTCTGCCTGATTTAAAACTTCTATTGAAAGCAACTCTAATTCTAGCCCACCATTTAACACTCCAGCTTTTACATTTTTCTCTGGTCTAGCATTTACTTTCGCCTTTACACTGATAACCCATTCTGGACGTATATTCCCAGCCATTTCAATAGCTCCGGATCCTGGCAGAGCCACAGCCTGCACCTTGCCTGTAGTATCGCGTAAATCTAAAAATATAAGCTTTCCCTGGTCACGTCTAATATCAACCCAACCATTTACAGATATTTCTTCCCCGATATGTTCTGATAAATCTTTTATAAAAATACGCATAGTTATTACACTATAACAAAAAAATAATCATTTAGAAAGCTACAAATCTAAACCTACGACCTTTCTTATTTCTGACATTACGGCTTTAGCTTTTTGATTTGCAGCCTCAGCACCGCTAGCAAGTATCTCAAGCACTTCGCCTCTGTTTGATTGATAATAGTTATACTTTTCACGCATTGGCGATATAAAACTAATAATGTCTTTCGCACACTCTTCTTTTGCCTCTTTGTATCCGTAGCCACCATTTTCAAATTTTGCTCGCAACTGCGCATCCTGTTCAGGGGTTAAGAATAATTTGTGTATATTATAAATATTGTTCTCATCTGGGTTCTTTTTATCCTCTGGCATCAGGCTATCACTCTTTATGCTCATTACAATTTTTTGTATCTCTTCGTCGGTACCAAAAAGTGGTATATAGTTACCTTTTGACTTACTCATTTTTGTACCATCTGTTCCGGGTAGTGTCGCTACTTCTTTTTTAATATGTGCCTGAGGCATCTTAAAATACTCGCCATATGCACGATTGAATTTTCCAGCTAACTCACGAGCTATCTCAACATGTTGCTCCTGGTCACGTCCTACAGGTACAATATCAGCGTTATACATCAATATATCTGCCGCCATCAACACTGGATATGTGAACAGCCCAGCGTTCACATCTTTATTTTTAGCTTCAGAGTCCTTGAATGCGTGAGCGAGCATAAGCATTGGCATTGGAGTTACGGTATTTAGCATCCAGGCAAGTTCAGTGTGACTTGGCACATCTGATTGCTTGAACAGTTTTACTTTTTTAGGATCGAGACCGCAAGCGAGATACACACAAGCAGCATCAAAAGTATTTTCAGCTCTCTCTTTTGCATCGGTCAACGTTGTCATCGAGTGATAGTCAGCGATAAACACATAGGCGTCATAATCACCACTGTTACCGAGCTCTACATTCTGCTTTATCGCTCCAAAATAATTACCTATATGTATCCTACCGCTCGACTGTATACCTGATACTAGTGTCTTTTTATTCATACCTATATTATAACAGAAAAACGAGCCCGCGTAAGCGGGCTCGTTTTTCTGTTTGTGTATTAGTTTGACTCTGTCTCTACTGTCTCAGTAGTCTTGCTTTCAGCTGCAGCTTTTGCTTTAGCGGCTTGTAAATCTTTCAACAAACCTTGAACTTCCGTATTATCTGGCAATCTTATTGCTAACTCACTTAGCACCAACTCCTCTTGATCTGTTAAACCAATCATCTTGTAAATATTATACAGGTAGAACAATGGTAAGTTGTTAGATGGGTCATAAACAAATGCTGATTGAGCATTTTGTGTCATAGTTGTCAGTCTGTCCGCTACCTCTTGTTCAGATGTAGAAGCATTAGCTGATTGTAACTTTGCAAGATCAATATCAACGAGACCTAAATAGTAAACATCAAATGGTGCAATAGAAATAGCTTTTTTAAGATTTGATTCGGCTATCGCTAATTCATTTGTTGATGCAGCATTATATGCCTTTACGTAATATGTCCCAGCAACAAGTCTTATTGCGTTATGAGCTACCCAGCCTGCAGAAACGCACACTAATATTACTGCTACTACTTTTGTAAGCATTGGAATATTTGGAACTAATGTCTTTCTAGATTCGAACAAGAAACCTAATACCAGACCAAACAACACAGAGGCAGCATACCAGAATGGGTACGCGTATATTGTATCGAAAGATATAACTGGTTGTAGCAATGCTGCGACAATATCAGTTATGTTTGAAATACTTCTAGATATTACAGAAAATAGAAATGGCAGTCCGGCTGCAACAAATGCACTAGCTATCATAACCAAACGAGCTTTGTCTCTCAATACAGAAGCTAAATATATAACGGGAGCTAGACTCACTATAGCCGCAACGCTCACTGGTGAGATACCTTTCCCAAACAAAACAAATGAATAAGGTAATGTAGTCTCTAGTACATATGTGTATACAGAGACTGCGCCTAGTACGACAGTCAATATAGGAAGTAAAATATTGCCACCATAAGACTTGTTTTTTATACTGCCGTAAAGAATAACTATTGAGGAGATAAGAAAAACAATACTCGCCGCACAAATAGTAACCGCCCAGTGTGGGAAAGTATTTTGAGGTACATATGCACTAGTGAGTATCACAGGTGTGAGCGCAAACAAGTATGTTAATAATGCTGATAAAGAAAAATTAGATTTTGTATCTGAATATACTTTTGTTTTCATGTTACTAAATTGTAACACGTATCACACGCTAAAGGGTTGTGGATAATAGAAAGTTATACACCTTCCTCACGCAAATCCTCTACTAAAGTTTTTGCTTTTTTAGAAAGCTTTTTCGGTAACTCAATGTTTAGTCTAACAATAGCATCTCCGCGAGTGCGTCTCGCAGTATTTGGTACACCTCTGTTTGTTATCCTGACAGCCTCACCAATACTAACACCAGATGGTATCTCAAAAGAGATGTCACCATCTAATCCAGAAATGACTTCTTTTTTGCCGAGCAATGCATCTGTGAGTTTTATTTTATGATTGATAACTAGATCGTGACCCTCTCTATGCCAGTTCTTGTCAGCCTGGACACGTACTTTTATAAACAGGTCTCCAGATTGTGCACCCTTCATAGCCTCACCCATGGCTGTCATTTTTATCATCTCTCCACCGTTTATACCTGCAGGTATAGTTATACCTATCTCTTCACGAGTTTGTTTTACCCCCAGACCTTTACAGTCAGAACAACTCTCTTTTGGAACAGATCCTATACCATCACAAACATCACAATTCTTAACAGTTTGGAATGCGCCCATGAATGTTTTCCTAGTCTCGTGTATTTTTCCTTTTCCATTACAAGAGTCACATGTTTTAGTACCCACGCCAGGCTTGCCTCCTGTACCTGTACAAGTTTTACATTTAGATACTTTTGATATCAAAACTTTACGCTCTGTACCAAAAACACTTTCAGCAAATGGTATCTCTATTTCAATTGAAATGTCTCTACCACGACGGACCTGTTGACCTCCATAACCAAATCCTGAGAATACATCTCCAAATATATCTCCCAGATCTCCAAAATCAAACTGCATGTCGTTAAATTGTGATGGGTCAAATCCTCCACCGAAACCACCAAATCCAGCTCCTGCTCCAGGATTAGAATGAGAAAAGCTCTCTCCGTACATGTCATACTCCTTTCTCTTTTTGTCGTCACTCAAAATCTGATAGGCCTCATTAACCTCTTTGAACTTCGCCTCATCTCCTCCCTTATCTGGATGATGTTTGCCGGCCAATTTGTAAAAAGCCTTTTTAATCTCCTCTTTACTGGCTGATTTTGTGACCCCAAGTGTTGAATAATGATCTTTTTTAGCCATATTAAGATGAAATATAACACAAAGCCGGTTGCGTACGCAACCGGCTTTGTTCCACTATTTTCTTAAAGATTATTTACTTATTCTCCTCACCACCCTCTTCAGGTTTTGCTTCTGATGGCTGATCAGCATTTGGCTGTGCGGCGTCATTCGCTGTCTTCATGGCTTCACCGATTTTCATCATACTTGCGTTGAGTGCATCGCTGGCTGATTTGATCTTTTCGACATCATTGGTGTCTTTCGCAGATTTTAATTCTGATATTTTATCCATGACTTCTTTTTTAATATCATCACTTATCTTGCCCTCTGCATCTTTTAATGCTTTCTCAGCTGTATGAATTAGTTGATCAGCGATGTTTTTAGACTCTGCTGCCTCACGCTTCTTTTCATCTTCTGCAGCATTAGCTTCTGCGTCAGCTTGCATCTTTGCTATCTCCTCTTTTGATAGACCTGATGAGGCCTCGACACGTATCGATTGCTCTTTACCACTTGTTTTATCTTTTGCTTTTACATTTAGTATGCCGTTTGCATCCACATCAAATGTAACCTCAACTTGTGGTACTCCACGTGGTGCTGGTGGTATACCATCAAGGATAAATCTACCAAGAGACTTGTTGTCCGGGGCCATCGCACGCTCGCCTTGAACAATGTGTATCTCTACGGATGTCTGATTATCAGCAGCGGTTGAGAATGTTTGTGAACGAGATGTTGGTATTGTGCTGTTTTTCTCGACAAGTTTTGTCGCAACATTACCCATAGTCTCGATACCGAGTGACAATGGTATAACATCGAGCAGCAGCACATCCTTAACATCACCTTGCAACACTCCGGCTTGCACAGCAGCACCGAGGGCCACCACCTCGTCTGGATTAACAGATCTATTTGGCTCTTTGCCGAACAATGCCTTCACAGCCTCGACTATCATTGGCATACGTGTCTGACCTCCTACCATTATTATCTCGTTGATGTCAGACTTTGAAAAATTAGAATCTTTCAAAACTTGCTCTGTAATTTTGATTGATCTCTCAACAAAGGGTCTAGCGATATTCTCCAGTTGAGCACGAGTGATCGTCACATCTAGATTCTTTGGCCCCTCAGCACCTACAGAAATGTATGGCAAGAATATCTTGCTCTCCACCTGAGTAGACAGCTCATGCTTTGCTTTTTCTGCTGACTCATCCAGTCTTTGCATTGCCAGACTGTCACTAGTCAGGTCTATGCCAGTCTCCTTTTTAAATTGATCCTTGATATAGGCAACTATCTCCTGATCTATATCACGGCCTCCGAGATGACTGTCTCCGCCTGTTGCCTTTACCTCCACCACACCATCACCCACCTCAAGTATTGAGATATCAAATGTACCTCCTCCAAAGTCGTACACCGCCAACTTCTCATTTGCTTTTTTGTCGAATCCATAAGCCAGAGCCGCAGCTGTAGGCTCGTTGATAATACGTTTAACGTCTAGACCCGCTATCGCACCCGCATCCTTTGTAGCCTGACGTTGTGTGTCGTTAAAATACGCTGGCACTGTGATCACAGCCTCAGTGACTTTCTCACCAGTCTTTGCCTCCACGTCTGCCTTTATCTTTTGCAATATCATCGCTGACACCTCCTCTGGTCTCATGTCTTTACCACCGAGCCCTACTAACACGCTGTTATTTGGCCCAGCTTTTACCTCATATGACACACGTCCAATGTCATCCGACACCTCCTTGTCAGAAAATGTATGTCCCATGTATCTCTTTACACCATAAATGGTGTCTTTTGGATTCATCACTGCTTGGCGTTTTGCCAATGCCCCCACTGTACGCTCACCATTTTTAGAAACGCTCACTACTGATGGAGTGGTGCGTGACCCCTCGATATTCTCAATTATTTTTGGTACACCTCCCTCCATTATCGCTACTGCTGAGTTAGTTGTTCCCAAGTCTATACCTATTATTTTTGCCATGTTTTTATTTGTTTAAGTTTATATTTATTAAGACGAACTTTAATAAGAAAAATTACAGCCTTATTGGTGGTGCGAGCAGGTTAGAATATATTATAAAATCACTCTTAACAGCAACCCCTTTGTAATTAAAATTATTATTTACACCCAATACAGTTTGTTCAAACTTTGAGAAAATATTCTTTACATATTTTACAATTTCATCAACACCGTCTTTTACTTTTTGTACTATATTAAATACAAAATTTATAATCACCAAAAATACAGCAAATATATTCTCTGCTATTTCATATGCCACTATATATTTTTTCTGTATTATAATTTGCATTATTTTTTATAGACCTTCACTTTTGCTGGTCTCACTATCATGCCATTCAGTTTGTAGCCGCGCATGATGACTTGGGATATCTTTTCATTTTGATTCTCATCACTTGTTTCTATGCTCTCAAGAGCCTCATGCAAATTCGCATCATAAGCCTCACCTACTGCACCAAAGGCCTCCAGACCTTCGCCGGCTAGCTTGTCCTCAAATGTTTTAAATATATACTCTATACCCCCACGCCAATTAGCATCCACTGCCTCCCAGGCAGCCTGGTTGCTGCGTGCAGCATCGTAAGTGTCAAGAACCGGAAGTAGGTCCATCACGAACTTTTTAATGGCGTATTTGCCTATTTCAGCCTTTTCGCGTGTTATCTCTTTTTCTCTGTTTGCATAGTCCGCCTGGGCACGTTGCCAACCAGACAGATATTCTGCCTTTTCTTCTTGCAGTTTCTTGATTTTCTCTTTCAATTTGGCAACAGAGACCTTTAAGCTCTCTTCACCACTTTCATCCAAATCTTCAAAAACAACATCGTCTTCATTCATATGTATTATTTATATACAAAAGGTAAATTAATGTCAAGCAAAAAAAATGGCCAGCATGAGATGAACTCGAGTGCTGGCCTAATTGAGGGGGACTGTTACACATCGTCGCAATGGGGGAAACACCGCAACAATATAAATCTATCATTAAATAAAATATAAAACAACCCCCGTATGGGGGTTGTTTTATATTTTCGACTAGCGTTTTGACCAAGTTGGTGCCTTGCGAGCTTTTTTCAATCCTGGTTTCTTTCTCTCTTTTGCTCTAGGATCACGTTTGAGGAATCCTATTTTCTTTAGAGTAGAACGTAGCTCTAGGTCATGGGCAACGATAGCACGAGCCATACCGTGACGTACTGCCTCTGCTTGTGAGTGTATACCTCCACCGTTAACGTGTGCTGACACTGAGAATGTTGTTGATACTCCTGATTTTGGAAGAGCCTCACCTGCAATCATTTGCATTTCTTTTGTTGGGAAATACTCTTTTACTTCTTTGTCATTTACCATAAAAGTGATCTTTGTAGATGGAGTTATACGAACTCTAGCTACTGATGTTTTGCGGCGACCTATTCCTTCGATGTATTTTGATGTTGACATATATATAAATTATTCAGTTATCTCAAGATTCTTCATGCGAATATCTTGGAGTTTGTTTTTTGGAAGCATGCCGTAAATAGAATGCTTGATAAGCTCAGCGTATCCCTTTCTGATGATGACTTTGTTAAGAGTCAACTCTTTCAATCCTCCTGGGAATCCTGAGTATCTCTTGTGTAGCAACTCATTCATCTTGTTACCAGTTACGCGCACCTTTGCAGCGTTAGTAACCAGTACAGACTCATCCAATACTTTATTCTTAACAAAATCAATTCTGTTTTTACCATTAAGAATAGCCGCTACTTCGCTAGCTAGGCGTCCTAATGATTTTCCTGTTGCGTCAATTGTGTATTTCATAAAGTTTAGATAAATTCGATAATAGCCATCTCACTAGCGTCAGATAAACGTGGATTGAGACGTATGATACGAGTGTATCCACCTTTTACGTCTTTGTACTTTGGGGCATACTCACTCCATAGTTTGTTTATCTCTATGTCGTGATTGTATAGTTTTGAAGATGCTAAACGGCGAGCTGGTATAGTACCATCCTTTGCATATGTTACTAGTCTCTCAACAAATGGACGAACCTCTTTGGCACGAGCAATAGTAGTCTCGATACGACCGTGTATGATGAGTGAACTAGCTAGACCTTTAATAAAAGCCTTTCTGGCGTTTTTCTCTCTTCCGAATTTTCTGATGGCTTTATGATGCTTCATAGCGGCAAATTATAACACTTATTTTAATAAATTTCAATTACTCCTCTTTTAGAGTAAATCCATAGTTAGCGATAACCTCTTTTATCTCGTTGATACCCTTGTCTCCCATACCTTCTATCTCTTTGATGTCAGTTAATGACTTGCGAGCTAGACCTCCTAAAGTTTTTACTCCAGCAGCAATAAGAGTGTTGATAGTTCTGGTTGAAAGAGTTAGGTCTTCTATTTTTGTTTTTGTAACATCTGTGTCTGCTGACTCCTCTACTACATCCCCACCTAAAACTGGAGCGGTTACTTCGTCTTCTCTAGAAGAGAACTCACGATAGCCGATAATAGATTGCATTTGATGAATCATTGTTTGTATTGATGACTCAAAAGCCTCCTTGGCAGTGATACTGCCATCTGTCTCGATAGATATACGTAGTCTGTTGTGATCTGTTCTGTCTCCGACACGCATATTCTCAACCTCATATGATACACGTCTGATAGGTGTAAATGAAGCATCGAGTACAATAGCACCGATGTCAGCCTTGTCCTTTGAAATCAATTCACGTGGTACGTATCCTAGGCCTTTCTCAACTGTAAGATTGATAGAGATCTCTTTGTTATTTGTTATCTCAAAAAGATATTGATCTTTGTTTACAACCTCAACTTGTGAAGGAGTTATAATATCTTTTGAAGTCACAACTTTTGGACCTTTTACAGAAAGACTGATTTGAGTCTCTTCGTCAGAGTGCAACTTAAAACGAACCTTTTTTAAATTTAAGATTATTGAGATAACGTCCTCTTTTACACCATCAATAGTAGAAAATTCATGCTTTACACCATCAATACTGATAGATGTGATAGCTGCTCCTGGTATAGAAGAAAGGATAACGCGGCGTAATGAGTTGCCGAGTGTGTGACCGTAACCTGGGTATAGACCGTCAACTTCAAAAATACCTACAGTATTTTCATCTTTTATAATTTTTGGCTTTGTTGGGAGAAGAATTGAATGTGATGACATAATTGGTGAGATTAAAACTTATCTAATAATACTACATATTTCGCCTTTTGGCAAAGGCTAATTGTGGATACTAGCGAGAATAGAACTCCAGAACTTTTTGTATATCGAGAGCGTGATCAGTCTCGAATGGGTGAGCTGTTATCTTGGCAGACATTTTAACTGGATCAACAGTCATCCAAGATACTAATTTGTGGTCTTTTAACTTGTCAGCGATAGCGGTGAACACTTTTAATGTTCTACTACCCTCTCTTACCGCTATCTCATCTCCTACAGTGACACGTAGTGATGGTACATCTACTTTTTTATCATTAACAACGATATGACCGTGAGACACTAATTGACGAGCTAGTGAGCGAGATGAAGCGAGCCCCATTCTGAATACTGTGTTGTCTAGTCTCTCCTCGAGTTGCATTACTAGAGCTTGGCCTTCATTTGTCTTGTGTTTAACTGAGACAGATTTGATATTTTCAACATAGTTTCCAAATTGTTTCTCAGATAGACCGTAAATATTACGGATTTTCTGTTTCTCTTTCAATTGCTCTGAATACTCAGACTTGTTTGTTCTGTGTTTTCTTTCGTTATCTCTGATTCCTGGTGGATACGGGCGCTCGATAAAAGGACACTTTGGTGTGAAGCATTTTTCTCCTTTTAGATAAAGCTTTTCTCCAGCTCTTCTACATTTTTTACATTTAGCATCTGATGTCATATGTTTTTAATGAAAGTAAGTTTGATAATGGAAACTAGACATGTCTAGGTTTCTTTGGTTTTGGTCCGTTGTGTGGAACTGGTGTCTTGTCCTCGATACTGGTAACGTCTATATTAAAAGCTGAGAAACTTCTAATCGCAGACTCACGACCAGACCCTACACCTTTTACTATTACAGATACCTCTTTGATACCTGCTTGACTGGCTTTTTCTCCTAACAATTCACCGATTTTACTTGCTGCAAAAGGTGTACCTTTTTTAGCTCCTTTGAATCCGAGAGATCCAGATGATGACCAAGCTAGAGAGTTGCCTCCCTTGTCAGTCAAAGTGACTCTAGTGTTGTTATAAGTTGACTCTACAAAAAGTATACCTTCGGTAACTTTTTTCTTTAGACCCTTTGCAAGAGATCTTGCTTTCAGAGATCCATCAACTCCAGAACTATTCTTTTTTACAATTCTTTTTTTTCCCATAATAAGTTTAAATCAATTTAGAATTTAAATTCTAGGTCTTTTCAGTCTTACGGCGACCGCTACCCATAGTCTTGCGCACGTTTCCACGTACTGTACGGCTATTTGTTTTGGTGCGTTGACCTCTGGCTGGTAAATGTTTGATATGTCTAGTACCACGATAGCACTTGATATCTTTTAGACGCTTGATCTCTTGTTGTATATCACGAGAAAGATCTCCCTCGATACGATAAGTCTCTACCTCTTTACGGATAGCGGCCTCATTTTCAGCTGTCAAATCTGTGGTTTTGATACCATATTCAACTTTTGCTACATCGAGAATTTTTCTTGCGCGAGATCTACCAATACCGTATACGGCAGTTAGAGCTATCTCAAGTCTTTTGTTTTCTGGAAGGTTTATACCTGCAATACGCATAAATTATTTAATAATAAATTACCCTTGTACTTGTTTGCACTTAGGATTTTTACAAATGACACGAAGGGCGCCTCTGCGGCGCACCATCTGACAGTTTGAACAGATTTTTTTAATAGATGACCTTACTTTCATGCAAGTTGCCACAGTATACTATATTTTATAAATATTCACAAGGCCTTACCCCTAAATTCTCTATAAATTATAATCTTCTAACTATTCTCCCCTTGCCGCCATACTCATCCAGCTGTATAGACACCCTATCGCCCACCAAAACCCTTATTTTCTTTATACGCATCTTTCCTCCCAAATACACTGTCATTTCTCCTTTTGGAGTAATCACTCTAAAATGTGTGTTCGGCAATGCTGCGATAACTCTCCCGTCAATGACCTCTATTTCTTCTTCATCCATAATTATATTGGCTGATTGTATACTAGTAGGCACTAGATGGCAATACCTCTTCTATTTTTAATTTATTAATATTCTTTGGAAAAGTATGAACCCAGAAAGGAGATATGTCTATGTCTGCCTTTTCAACAGATGGGAAATCTGAAAATACATTACTATATTCGTTTTCATCTTTACCCGCTAATTCAGACTTTATTTTTTCATAATCAGTGTCGTATATCAATATACCCTCACCCTTTATTGTTAAAATATTTTCTTTTTGAATTGTTGATTTTGGATTTATAATCAAGCTAGAATAATCCAAAACTCTATAAGTTTGACCGTATGTCGAATTGGGCATGCTGGTTTTAGCTATTTTTTCAGCTAAAGATTCTTTGGCTAAAAGGTAAACATAAGCAATACCTGTGACTTCATAGCTGTCAGCTTTGCCAGACTCGTAAGCTTCTAAATTATTAGAATACTCTATGTATATGCTACTGGTTGCTAGTATATATTCAGTCGGTACATCTTTTTCTAAGACAGCCTTTGTTAGATTTGTTTTCAATGTGTTCTGCATACCGGTATCAGCCAGAGCAATAGCATCCGCACTCACCACATATCTGTCACCGTCAGCTCCACCTGTCATGGCCGCTTTTGATTCAGCATAGAACCCATCGTATCTAGGAGAATTTTTGAATCCAGGTATAGTGAATTTTGATGGCTTTATATTATAATTTTCTCCAAATGAGTCAGCTGTAACCTTGACTGTGACAGACCCTGGTGTGCCATTTTTCTTTCCTGGGACAATTACAGAATCAGTTATTCTAAATATTATTCCATTTGGAGCCTCGAAACGTGTGTTTTTAACCAATTTCTGAGTGTCTTCGGTGTAATTATTATATATTGTTATCTGTCCGCCAGCTTTTGATTGGACTTTTTTCTTTTCTGATCTGTCTAAGGTCTTTTTAATTGTTTCTGTGCTCGATGCCATATACCCCACATCACTAGATGGGGCCATGTTAATCTCTGTGTCTACTGCAAATGAATATGTACGCGGTGTGACAGTGATAGTCGCCCCATTAAACACAAAAGTGAAAAGCAGTATCCCAACAACAGCCAAAACAAATATAAAAGAAGTCACGAGGGAGAACTTGGATATTCTAAATGGTTTACTCTCTTCTTCTCTGCGGCTGTTATAAAAACTTCTAATGTCATTAGTCTTTACATCTTGCTCGTC
The DNA here is from genome assembly GCA_964368915.1 of uncultured Candidatus Saccharibacteria bacterium. Lineage (GTDB taxonomy): Bacteria > Patescibacteriota > Minisyncoccia > Phycocordibacterales > UBA5272 > JAUPVO01. The sequence goes on along the minus strand of CAYJDH010000004.1, from coordinate 4,534 downwards.
ATCATCCTCATACACATCACTTTCAAACTCTTCCACCTTTCTATACAAATCACGCTGATGCGCACGCAGTAGTGGAGCCTGATGAACTCTCTTAGATTGAGAATTTGGAGAGCGTCTTTTGATGTCGTCCATAAGTTTGACTATTATCTAAAATAATAGCACGGACCTTTGACTTCTCGGTAAAAAACTGTGCATAACTATATCTTTCGATAATACTTTGAAACCAAACCTGATGCTCGGCAACTTTTATATACACAGTTGTTGGTATTCTCTCTATGTATGAGATGCTATGCAGTGACCACAACACATATGAGAACCAGTCATTTGCGGCGGACTCTGATAAATTATTTTTTATTGCATGCTGGAGGCCTATCGGCGACTCGTACTCAAACATTTTCACACCATTATCAATATACTCAATATCTGTCTTGTCATTATTTACAATAAGAGTGAGTACGTTTTGCATGATTATTTTGATGAGTAAACAAAATACGCCACCAAAACTGTAGGTATAACATACCAAATCAAATCTGAAGTTATAAACAAATTTTCACCTTGGAAAAAATAAAATCTAACTGCTCTGTAAATATAAAATAGTATCAGAGGAACAAAAGCCACCATTGCTGTATATTTCAATACCTTTGCCGAGTCAGAGTCCGGTGCCCCGCCCATCAGAGCAGCAGAGACGAGCAATAAAAATCCAAACCCGAACCAAAATACAAACAGTGCAAATATTTTTATCCAAATCATAATATTAAAAGTGTAGCACATATATAAATTATGCAAATAAAAAAGCCCGCCATCTTGCGATGTATCGGGCCTTAATGAGGCGTGTGCAACCTCGAGTCAATCTTACGGACGGACCGGAGAGATCGTCCGATTACGGTGCATAAGTCCGCTTAATGCAATTTTATTTTTCCGCCAGATCCCGCCAGGGAATCTATACCTATTCTAATACTTTTTAAAAAAAACGCAAATAAAAAAGGTTGCAACGTTCGCAACCTTTTAGAATTTGGCCAGATCCGACAATCTCTAGGACGAAAACCAGACTAATCTAATCCAGTGTTCTCTCTTGACGTACAGAACGTTCATCACTTTTGTTCATCGGATCTGAGAATTTAAGTATACTCCTAAAAATATTTATAAATCAAAAGTTATTCCAGTACTGCCTTGATGCGTCTGACACCTTGAGATACAGCTTCTTCTTTTAAAATTTTGAAATGCCCCATATTGCCTGTCGACTCGACATGTGGACCACCACAGAATTCTAATGAAAAGTCTCCAACATGATACACACTCACTAGCGCCTCGTATTTGTGGTCGAACACTCCTATCGCACCCATCTCACGAGCCTTTTCATAAGTCACCTCCTCACGAGTCACTTTCAAATTATTCTTAATTTGCTCGTTCACAACGTCCTCGACTTTCTTTTTCTCCTCGTCAGTCATCTTGTTATCATGTGAGAAGTCAAAACGCAGTCTCTCACTCGTGATGTTGCTACCCTTTTGATACACATGGTCACCGAGGACCTCACGCAGTGCCTCATGCAGCATATGTGTCGCTGTGTGATACTTTATTTCCATTTCCCCATCACCACCCAACCCACCCTTAAATTTACCCACTGAGGCGGTACGAGATGACTCACTATGCGCGTCTTTTAGTTTTTTAAACTCTTCTATGTTTAAGGTTATATTTTTTTCTTTACAAAGCTCTTCTGTTAATTCAACCGGAAAGCCAAAAGATTGTAATAAGTTAAAGGCAACTTCAGCGGGTAATTCCCACTCAACGACTTTATTAATATCAAAATTCCCTCCACTATTGTTTAGTTTATCCCAAGCTTCATTACCTCTATCTTTTGGGATAGCTTTCTCAAACTCTTTCAGACCATTTTCCAAAGTCTTTCGGAATTTTGTCTCCTCTTGATCTATTATGTTTTTAATCTCGTCTCTCTTAGTATTCAAATTTGCATACTCATCGCTGTATACATCTATGAATGTCTCGGCAACGCGAGATGTAAAGTTCTCATTTACATTCAATTTCTTTGCAAATCTGACAGCACGACGAATCAGGCGACGTACGAAATACTGCTGATCTTTGTTCCCTGGGAATACACCATCACCGATCAGGAATGTCGCCGCACGCAAGTGGTCGAGGATAACACGGTACGCATACACGTTCTCATTTGCATAGTCTTGTTTTGATATATCTTTTATTATTTCTTTTGCCTTTTTAAATACATCAATATTAAAAACATCACTGTCGTCATTCAGTGCAGCCACTATTCTTTCCAAGCCCCCTCCAAAGTCCACATTCTTTTGCTTGAGTTCCTCTACACCCGCCTCGGTACGCATATATTGCATGAACACATTGTTGCCAATCTCGATGAATCTCCCGCAGTCGCAGTTCACATGACACTCCTCCCCAGCCCACTGACTAGCCTCGTGCAATACATTTTCTTTCCCATGTTCAAAATCATAAAACATCTCAGTATCTGGTCCACCTGGCTCACCTATTGGCATATTCTCTGGCACACCAGCTCTAGACCACCAGTTTTTCTTATCAGGGAAACAAAATATTCTCTCTCCCTCCTTCATCCCATCAACATCTGACATATTCCCAACATTCGCAGTGATGCCTAGTGATGCGAACTTCTCTTGCCACTTACCGATAGCCACATCATCACGTCCGATACCGAGAGCCTCATTACCACGATAAACAGTAAAATATATTCTGTTTGGATCCAGCTTTATCTTGTTAATCAAAAAGTCCCACATTATATCTATTTGCCCCTCTTTGAAAAAGTCCCCCAGTGACCAGTTACCAAGCATCTCAAAAAATGTCGTATGTCTGTTGTCTCCCACCTCCTCGATATCCTGCGAACGGAAACATTTTTGACTGTCTGCAATACGAGCACCAAGCGGATGTGACTGGCCGAGTAGATATGGCAACATCGGCTGCATGCCCGAGCCGGTAAACAGTGTTGTGGGGTCATTATCAGGCACTAGGGCTGACGATGGCACTATGGCGTGACCATTCTCTTTCATGTGTGCCAAAAATTGATCACGGACGAATTTGGTAGTAGTTTTACTCATCTCTAAAATATAACACAATTTGCTAATCAACGAAATACGGCCTGCTGCGGTCTATCTTTATATGTTTCTCCTCAAATTTTACATGCCCGTCAACAACATCCACAATAACAACCATTCCCTCCTGTGTATTTTTAGAAAAGTACTGATCAAAAACAAAATTGCCAAGTGAATAGTAAATAGGCACACCTTTATAATATCCGACATCCTGCACAACATGCGGATGGGCGCCAATTATTAGGTCCACCCCACCATCAACCAGATCTTCTGCTAATTTTTCTTGATACGCATTATGTATCACATCATACTCATTGCCCCAATGCATGAACGCGACAACTAGCGCGTCAGGATTTGCCTCTGCTAGGCTTTTCGCTTTTTCTACTTCAGCATCTCTGTCAAAGTTATTAACGACAACATTAATACCAAATACTATTACTTTGTGACCACCCAGCTCCGTCTCAAAATAGTCATTAGCAGTATTCACATAGTTACCAAAATATCCCATACCCATCTCATCTAATACTTTTTTAGTATTAGTGTATCCAGCGGCACCATGATCGTATCCGTGATTATTAGCGAGTGACACAGCGTCGAGACCGATGTCTGACAACTTTTGCACTATGTCCTGTCTAAATGAAAATTGGAAACCAAGGTTACTGGTGTGCTGATGCACAGCCGGTATCGGACCCTCGAGATTGCCAATTGTGAGTGTATCCATGAACATAGGCGTGACAGATGCGAACATATATTCAAATCCATTTTTATCAATTAGCGTCTCCACATATCTACCCACCATTATGTCCCCGACGAACATTAGCTTTTGATGAGGCTTTTTATCGGTTAAAACATCTTCGGTTGCACTAGTGCTCTTTGTTCCCATTTGATTTTCAAAATGAAAACTAGTTTTGGTTTTAAATATAAAAAATATACCAACTATCGCCAAAATAGGAACTATTAAATATAAAATCTTTTTCACTTTGAGCCGACGACCGGGATTGAACCGGTGACCTCGTCATTACCAATGACGTGCTCTACCAACTGAGCTACGACGGCGAATAGCCAAGATTATAACATTTTATTTTTGCTTTGTATCTTTGCTAGTGACTCTTTTTTCCAATCCTCTATTAACTTGTGATTGCCACTGAGCAATACCTTTGGCACTTTATACTTTTTACCTGCATACTCGTAAATCTCTGGGCGGGCATATATCTCATGAGTACTGATTCTGCTCTCCTCCAAGCTATTTTCATCATTCAGAACACCTTTTACTTGTCTCGATATTGAGTCTATACAAACCATCGCTGGCAACTCACCACCAGTTAACACATAGTTACCGATACTCCATTCACTAGCTTTTAATATTTTCTTTACTCGCGCATCTATGCCTTCATATCTGCCACATATAAAAATGATATCTGTATAATTTTTAGCAGACTTTTTGGCAA
>CAYJDH010000003.1:25820-38321 GCA_964368915.1 uncultured Candidatus Saccharibacteria bacterium | reverse complement strand
ATGTATTGTAGAGTCTATATAATTTTACTTTGACACTGGGGTTCAACTCCCCACACTTCCACATAAAATAAAAATGTCCGCGTTGAGCGGTTATTTTTATTTTATGTGGAAGTGAAGAAGTAAGCAAACTTACTTCTGTTGGGGACGTTGAATACGGGGTCGAGGAGCAATGTTTTTATTGAGTTCGTAGAACGAAAAGAAAAACATATGCGAGGTGACCAACTCCCCACATCTCCACAAATAGAAAAACCCACCAATGAAAAACTTGGTGGGTTTTTCGTCGGTGGGTCAAGACTTCTTGGAACTTATTTCACTGATAAGGATAGTCCACAGTTCGTCGCTGTTTACCTTTTCGCCGAGGGCGATTAAGTCTTCAGCGGTTCGGCTTGCAAGATGAAGATATACGGCAACTTCATCCCACTTGAGACTACGTTGCCAACCCTCTGGCGAAAACAACGAAACAATCTGGTCATCAGATAGGAGCCCTGTAGCGATTGCGGCCATGGCCTCTTCTTTACGCGTCTTGTACTTCTCGCACACGTTCATCAACTGTTCGGCAGAGAGCTTGTTTTTGGAGATGACCATAAGACAAAGCTTCTGCATCTCCTTCCAGCTTTGATCGTCCAACATGGCAACAACGTAAAGACCTTCAGCATCCAGGACATTGGCGTCAACGACGCATGACCAGAAATCAAGCACGTTGCTGGGTTGCAAACGTTTACTGAATGCAAAAACTTCCTCTTGTGCATACTTTCCTGAAGGACCCGCAGCGAAGATTAGATCTCCACTGCGCGAAAGCTTCTGAAAACCATACTCGAAATCTTCCTTATTCCAATCAGAAGCTACAGCCTTAATAAAACAGGCCTGCACCATATCAGAGCGACCCGCTATGACATCAATTAAGTCTTGGTGACTGCTCAGAGGATTGTCCGCTTTCCAATTACAGACAAATGCACGGACTACGGCAGCCCCGTGAGGGTTGCCGTGGAAAGTTGCCTTCTCGCACAACTCTAGCATTTTTTCCGTCGACAGAGCGCCGGTTTCAATGAGGGCGATAGCGTTTGCGTTATTCATTTGGCATTCCTAAATAAAAGAGCTGACTTTATTGACCGACTGGCCAAATCTAGTGGCTCGTGGTTAATAATGTATATAATGTAACATATTTATACATATTTGTCAATATATTTTTAGCTTGCCAAATAAAGCTTTCGTACAATTTTTAAAAACACTACGCAATAAAAAGCGCCGGCATAGCCGGCGCTTTTTATTTACACCTAGTACAACTGAACGTAAGCAAATCCTATTATCAACATAGAAACTAATTGATATATGGCGTTGACTAGGAACTTTTTAACACGCAGACCTTTTGGAGTGTTGCCCCACAGTAAATCCCCTGCTTGAATAGGAATAACAAAGCCAACCCAAATAAATACAACTGCATACCACCAAGAAAAACCAAATGGATAAAAGATCTCGATAAGCATGAACATGGTCAGGACATGCATGGCAGATAGTAACGCCTGCAATATATAAGCCGAGCCCATTTCTTTTTGCATAGCTTTTAACTCTTCTTTACTCTTGTGCTCTACACCATTAATTTTCATCCACAACTTCCCAAACATTAGCGGGCTGAACCATACAGAGCCTATAATAATACTAATAACAACACCAAGCAGGACAAGCCAATAGTTAATATCAAATTGCTCTACAAAAAATAATATATCTGTCATATACCAAGTCTACCCCAGCTATAGGAAAAGTCTACGTATCTTGAACACAGCTATAGCAAATACGGCCCCCAATGTATCCATTAACATGTCTTTTTGGGCATCCCATATATCTCCCTGTGAGCCGAGAACCTCTATGCCAGCCTCTGGATTAACAGATATCGCGTACCACCATTCAAACAACTCATACGCAGCAGCGAGGGACATAATAGCAAACAATGCATATGTATAGGCCACCCAGTTTTTGCTAACCAATTTTAATTTTAACAATAGCTCTATGATAACAAATGCATATAGACCCACTGTGGCATGTGCCACTCTGTCATACATATTTCTCTCACTGCCAATCATATTGTTGAACCAGTCAAATGGCACAGCCGCAAAAGTATAATGCGCGCCTATGACATGCATAACAGGAAGTATCGTCGCCAACAAATACGCCAAATTACTAAACTTAATATTTTTAAAATATAAAACGATTAAAATTAAAACAGAAACAAATGAGGTCAACGCCTCAACATACCAAACATTAAAATCTAGTGGTTTGTATGCACTCCAAGCAAACACTATCGCGTATATAGACAAACACAGAGCCGGAACATTTATTTTATTCATAGTGTGATGCATTAGAATTCTCCCCAATGCACCATCATATATGCCGATACCATCATTATTACGAGCTCATATACTACACCCACGAACACCTTGTTGAACCTCATCCCGCTTGGCACATTGTCCCAAATAACACTGGTCGTATGTATAGGAATTATGAACCCAGCCCACAACATGAGTGTCACAGCACTCCAAGAAAGGGTCTCGCTGGTTGCATGTATAAAAACTGACAATATGTAAAATTGCAAAAAAGTAACCAGGACTTGCATCCCATACATTGATATTATTTTTCTTTTAAAAGAGTTTACTTCGTTCTCATTTCTATTGTGTAGCCCTGTAACACGGAGCCAAAAACGCCCAAACATCATAGGTCCGTACCACAACATCCCCACCAAAAGACTAACCACTGTTGAGGCTATGACGGCCACATAATCAGTTTGCATAGTACAAAGTATAGCATCTATATATTTCAAAATACATAGATATGTGTTATTATGTTGATAATTAAACAATAAGTAAACAAACACCTTGCAACAAAAAACTCTAATCAATAACGCTATCCGTTCCCTAAAACTCCGAGTAATAGACCAAAACGGTAATAGTCTGGGTGTTATAACAAAAGAAGAAGCGCTGGAGTTCACAAGAAAAGCAGGACTTGATCTTATTGAAGTGTCTCCTAATGCCGAGCCACCCGTAGCCAAAATAATGGATTATGGTAAATATCAATACGAGACTTCAAAAAAGGCTAAAGAGGTCAAATCCAAAGCCGTAAACAACGAGACCAAAAATATACAGATATCTATCGGTATCAGTGAGCATGACATAGAGACCAAAACAAAGCAGGCTGCAGAATGGCTAAACGAGGGTCACAGAGTAAAAGTGGAGATGCAATTAAAAGGTAGAAACAAATTCATGGATGAGGCTTTTCTAAAAGAAAGACTAAACAGAATGCTGGCTATTATCCCTGCACAGTACAAAATAGCTGACCCACTCAAGAAGATGCCGAAGGGTATGACCATAGTGCTTGAAAAGTCTAAATAATTGTGATAATATACCCTTTGTCATGAAGACAAATAAATCCCTGACAAAACGTCTCAAAATCACAAAGAACGGTAAAATACTCGCTCGCAAACCAGGCCAGAACCATTTCAATGCAAAGGCTAGTGGAAGACGCACCCTAAAAGGGCGTAAAATGAGCGAGTTTGCTATGACAGGAAAAGAGAAGGCTCGTTTCCTCCCTCGCGTTCTAAAATAATTTAATAATATAATCAAAACAGTATGGCAAGAGTAAAAAGAAATGCAATAGCGATGAAGCGTCGCCGCAACGTCCTAAAAGCAGCAAAAGGATATCGTTTCCATAGATCCAAAACTGAAATGGCGGCAAAGGTTGCTATCAAGCATGCTGGACGCCACGCTTTTGCACACAGAAAAGACAAGAAGAATGACATGCGTAGACTGTGGACCGTTCGTCTCAATGCATTCCTCCGTACCGAAGGTACAACATATTCGAGATTTATCGATATGGCTACAAAGAAAAACATGCAAGTCGACCGTAAAATCATGGCAACACTCGCCGAGACTAACCCGGACGCAATGCGTGCAATCATCGCAGCAGTAAAGTAAAACAAATTAAAAGTGCCGCCCTCCGGGCGGCACTTTTAATTTGTTTCTTAATTATCTAGTTATACAGGCCATACTCTGACGGACACTATTTCTAGCTAGATCTACCACTTTAGATACTAGCTTTTCTGGGTCACTGTCAAAAACTACCAATGGATTCTCTCTATTACTATTTTTGATAATGTTTTTGATGACTTCGTCTGTCGGCCACTCACCCTCAAGTATTCCTATCGGGATCTCACTCTCCCAAGCAATAGTAAATTCATGTATAGTCCCTATTCTTCCGCAGCCGATTATAATGGCATCACTGGATTTGACCAACATAAGATCACGCCCAGGATATCCGAATCCAGTATAAACAATAAAATCTACATAATCGGTGGGCAATTTGTATACATTAATATGCTCAAACTTTGAAGCGGCTGGAGAAAGGCCAAAAGCTGACCCTCCTACTTCTTTAAAACCTTGAGAGACGTACAATGGGAAACCCGTGGTCGCCCCTGTTGCAATCTGTATACCATTTTTAGCTAACACCCTGCCTAGTTCCAAGCATCTCTGTATCACAGTTGGACCACAGTGTGCCACGTCAGCTGCACCAGAAATAGAAATTGTAATTTTATCTTGCATTATCAATCATTTTAACACAGAGAAATGAGATGCTACATATCCAGCTCCACAGTATCTCCTGTATCTGGTACTGACACCGGCACTCCATAATACTCGTGTATGCGTTGTGCTAAAAATGCTGAGCTCTTTGGTTCACCCAGAACCACAAATACATTTTTTAAACTGTGAGCCGTAGACTCTACGAACTCTACCAAATGCTCCGAGTCTTTATGAGCTGAGAATCCTCCTATCATTATTATCTCCGCCTTTACACTCACCTCCTCACCCATTATATGTATCTGTTTGTGTCCATCTTGGAGAAGTCTGCCGAGAGTCCCTGCTGCTTGATAGCCAACTAGCAACAATATGGTGCGAGGGTCACCGAGATATGCCTTTTCGTGATGCAGTATTCTGCCACCGTTACTCATACCGCTGCCTGCGATTATTATTTTACTTCTGTTGTCATGGTTTATGGCCTTACTCTCATCTGTAGATGGAGTCTCGGTCAGTCCTGGGAATTTGAATATGTCGTCGCCAGAATGTATTATCGCATCTATGTTTTTGTTAAAATAGTCCTCGTACTTTTTATATACCTGTGTGATCTTTATTCCGAGCGGAGCATCAACATACACCGGTACGCGAGGTATCTCATTTTTCTCTACCATTTCATTCAAATAATAAAGCAGCTCCTGGGTACGCTCAACACTAAATGCTGGTATCAGCAAATTGCCGCCCGATGTTAATATTTTCTTAATAGCCTTTTTAAAGAGTGCTACTTTCTCTTCTTTGTTCTCGTGGTTTCTGTCTCCATACACGCTCTCCATTATCAGATAGTCTATGTTTTCTATTTTTTCTGTGTCACGAAGTAGTGGTGATGGAGTATTGCCTAGATCTCCTGTTAATAATAACTTTTTACCATTCAGGGTAAATTCTATCATCGAGCTGCCAAGTATATGCCCCGCATCGAGGAGGCGCACAGATAATATACCTAAACTGGTCTGTATTGGTAACACCTCATGATATGGCATAGTGTGCCAGCTACGCATAGCCTCAATGACATCAGCCTCTTCATATAACGGCTTTGTACCATTATGCTCAGCCTCTTTTTTCAAAATAAACATAGAGTCCAACATTATTAGTTCACCTATATCACGGGTTGGTGGTGTACTGTATATCGGACCACTGTACCCCTCGTGAACAAGCTTTGGTATGCGGCCTACGTGGTCGAGGTGCCCATGAGTTATAAATAGTCCGTCTATTGTTTTGGGGTCATATATAAATGCCTCCAGGTTACAGTCGTCACAATATTTATTGCCTTGATAAAGACCACAGTCGACTAGGAACCTTTTATCCCCTACCTCTATCAGAAAGTTGGACCCTGTTGGGCTCTTTGCTCCTCCCGCGAATGTGATTTTTATTTTTGCCATATTTTGTATGCTAATACTGCACCTATAATACCATTGATAAGATCAGTAACAGTATCAAAATAATCAGAAATGCTGTCATAGTCAATCACACCTCTCAGATACTCATACACTTCCCATATTGCCGCAACAAAAACAACATATAGAGCGACGTGGGTGAGGCTAATTAGACGAGATCTGTTTTGAATTTTAAGTAAATTAATAGACAGCCCACCTATCAATAGCCCGCCAAGTATATGCATCGGTATATCTAGCCATGGCAACTCATAATACAAATTAGCCGGCACAAAAACGTATTCTGAAACCATAAATGTTGCCGCTGTTGCTAATAATAACCAGAATACGCTTTTCATATTACAAAAAGTATAACACAGATTAAGAGGCGACCGCTTGCGCGGTCGCCTCTTAATCTGTACCCCCTTCTCCTCTACTTGACGAATTTATGTCAAGTGGGCGAGAAACGGAGAACTCCGCAGAGTTATCACAATATTCTCATTGCCCAGAAAGAAGTTATCGAAAATAAAATTGAAAGAGGTACTGAGAACAGTATATTCCTATTCTAATATCCCGTCTAGATTGACATCGTAAAGCATAGCCTCACTGACTAGTCTGTAGTTAACGATCTCGTCCGCTGTGAACCAAATATTCACTTCTCTGTCGTACGCTCCCTCACCATCAGCTGGGTCAGTACAATGTATTAGATTGCGCATACCACGACTACCGTCTACGTCACATAGATAATATGTATCTAGTGCATAGTCTCCACGAATAGTTCCTGTGTCAGCTGTTGCTGGCTCTGTACTGCCCACTATTCTCTTTACAACTGCTCCTGACATATTACCCTCGATAACCATTGATACCACTGGACCACAAGTCATAAATGTCACCATGGCACGGATAATGTCTTTACCATACTCGATAGCCTCTTTTTCAATTGGTAGTCCGAGCTTTGTTCTGTTGTCTACTATTCCCTGACCCTTTCTTGTAAACCAAGCGTCATCTTTGTTGTAATGAGACCAAACTTGCTCCTCTTTTGGTACATGCATTTTGAGGGCGACGATTTTCAAACCTATTCTCTCAAATCTTTTTATAACATCACCAACAATACCACGCTGTACTGCATCTGGCTTCAATATTATGAATGTTCTTTCTTTTTTTGGATGTGTTGGTTGCATATTTTTTGAGTGTTTTTTTAATTTTAACTTTTAAGATTATACCATAAATACAAAGCGCCGGCTACGCCGGCGCTTTGTATTTATTATTATCTAGCTACGTAAGGAAGTAGTCCCATGTATCTCGCACGCTTGATAGCTTGAGCTATATCACGTTGCTGTGTGCCTGTTACACCAGTCTTGCGGCGGCTCAGTATACGAGCATTTGGGTTGATGAATCTAGTTAATGTATCGATATCTTTGTAGTCGATTACTTTAAGTTGTGTTTGTTTTTTGTTTTTCATATTTTTTAAAATGGTATGTCATCTGGATTGATCACTTCACCATAATCTATTGTGTCTAATTCTTCTTTTGCTGCGGGTGAATTTGTATTTGATGTTTCAGCTGGAGCGGATGTACTTTGCATTCCTCCCATCTTTGGACCAAATTGTACCGAGTCAGCAATGATCTCTGTTCTGTATTTCTTTCCGCCTCCGTTTGTATCATCCCAACTTCTTGTTTGTATACGTCCCTCGATTAATGTCGACTGACCTTTTTTAAGATATTGAGCTGCTGTTTCTGCTTGTTTTCCAAACACCACAACGTTGTGATACTCAGTAGACTCTTGTCTTGCACCATTCGCGTCTTTGTATACACGATTAGTAGCTAGTCCAAATTGAGTTACTTTTGTTCCGGTTGGTAAAGATTTTAACTCAGGATCCTTTGTTAAATTGCCGATAAGGTAAACTTTATTCAAATACATAATGTATTTAGTTTAACTCTTTTACTTCTGCTTCGCTAGCGATTTCTACAGCTGGCGCAATAGCGTCTAGAGCTACTGTGTCTGAGATATCCTCATTAGCACCTAGGTCTTTTACCTTTGTAGAAAGCTTTTTAGTGTAAACATTAACCTCACGATCAGCCTTTACAGTGATAAATCTAACAATTTCCTCGTCCAATGCGAGCTTTTTGTCAAAGTCATTTATCTTGTTTGGCTCCATCTCGAACTTGATCCATCCGAAATATCCATCATTAAATCTTGTGTTCACGTTTTTGATAACGCGGACCATCTCATAAGCCAGCTCGCGCATATACGGAGCTTCCTCAGAGACAAAGCTACCTCCTTGGGCAGCAATAGCCGTTTTCAGAGTCTCTGCCTTTGCAGTTGCCTCCTCGTCTGTGAGAGTAGATACAAAAATGTATGCTACTTCATAAACTCTAGCGTCTATTGTGGTTTCATCTATATTATTCATAAGGGCCTTATTATAACACAAAAACCCCGGCTCGACAACGTCGTGCTAGGGTTTTTCTCGCGGGTCTTACTTAATCAAAACCCGCCGGTTCTTTGTTGTGCCCATTGGTGGCGGCGCACTGGCAGCTGGTGTCTGATGAATCAACTTCAGCTTTTCTGGTGAGCCGTTACATTTGTGCACATGGCAGTCCTCAAAGCGGTTCTGACAAGTCGAGCATTTATCGCAAACATACATACAACTTCCCCAAAGAGCATTAATCGAGCCGTAAATATATCAAATATAAAAAATAAATACAACCTACGAAGAAATACCAAAAACTCTCTCCGCATTTTGATTTAAAACTTTTACCAACTCATCCTCTTTTATGTTTTTTATCTCAGCTATTCTTTTTAAGATTATAGGCAGGTATTCTGGGCTGTTGCGCTGACCACGATATTGTTTTGGTGCTACATATGGACTGTCAGTCTCGAGGTGAATACTTTCTATTGGAATAAATTTTATAACTTCATCATAATCAGGTGTTATAGTCGTGACCCCACCAAATGAAAATGTATAACCTAGGTCTAAAAATTGCTTTGCAATATCTACATCGCCCACAAAGAAATGCACATTGCCAATTATCCCCTTATAACTATTTAAAATCTCCAGCATGTCTATGTACGCATCCTGCGACCCCTTGCTCGGTCTGCCGTGCAACATCAATGGCAAGTTATTTTTCTTTGCAAATTCTATTTGCTGTATAAAAAGTTTCCTCTGTCTATCTTTTTCTTTTTCAGCATCGATCACTTTACCCTCTGCCAATTCTTTTTCTAAATAATAATAATCCAGTCCGCATTCACCTATCGCTACCACCCTCTTACACTCGAGCAGCTTTTCAAATTCACTCTCTGTAAAAGTCGCCCCCTCATCATCATGTGGATGTACACCGACAGTACACCAAACGTTCTCATATTTTTCTGCTGCCTCTACGGCCTTTTTACTCTCTACTATGTCGGTGCCTATTGTTAACGTGTGTATGCCTTGCGAGCGCATTCTCGTCAGCACTTCGTCCCGATCAATATCAAAGGCCTTGTCATGTATATGCGAGTGTATGTCTATCAAATTCATAATTAATACATAGTATACTACTATATATGTGGAACAAAATAAAAGAGGCATTAAAAATTAGCAGCATACCGGCCATCATCGCATCGCTGTGTTGTCTATCACCTGTCATACTCGTTCTAACGGGTCTGGCAACGACAACATTCGCAGCATCTCTGTCGGACGTTTTTTATGGGACATACAAATGGGTGTTCCGTGGAGTGGGTCTCGTTACTCTTATCGTTGCCTATGTGTTTTATATTAGAGGGCAAGGTGTGTGCACATTTGACGAAGCATTGCGCAGGAGAAATGAGTTGATTAACAAGTTCATGCTGGTACTGATTGTTGCTATACTGTTTTATATAATCTTCTTGTACGGATTCGTAGAATATCTAGGCATCTGGCTAGGAATCTGGAAATAGTATGAAGAAAAAATATATGCAATACCTCATCGCCCTACTCATACTTTTACCGATACTATATCTAGTCAGTATCGTATATCAAAAATACAATAGTAAAATACACGCCGTAGAAAACTTAAACAAAGAAAATATGACAATGGCAGACCTAGACCAAAGATATTCAAAGATCATACTTGCTGGTGGATGTTTTTGGTGTACCGAGAGCGAATACAATCATGCCACAGGTATAGCAAAGGCAATCTCTGGATATACTGGAGGAACAAAAGAAAACCCTACATATGAGGAGGTTGGTGCTGGTATAGGGGGGCATCGCGAAGCGGTTTTGGTGTATTATGACCCATCGATAATAAGCATAGAGGCATTGCTACAAAAATACTGGAAACATATAGACCCTACCGACGGAGGAGGCCAATTTGCAGATAGAGGACATCAATATACTACGGCAATATATTATTATACAAATGAGCAAAAAGTAGCCGCTGAAAAATCAAAAAAAGAAATAGATGACAGTAAGAAGTTCGACAAGCCAGTAGCCACAGAGATATTGTCAGCCGGCAAGTTCTACCCTGCTGAGGAGTATCATCAGGACTACAAAGATAAAAATCCTGTCAGATACAATTATTATCGTGAAGGGTCTGGACGTAATGACTTTATCAGACTGCATTGGCAAGATGGCAGCACAACAACTAGCCCAATCTCAAGCGCGAGCAACAAATACACAAAGCCGTCTGACGAAGAGATAAAAAAGATACTGACTGAGGAGCAATATAAAGTCACGCAAAAAGAAGGCACCGAGAGACCTTTCCAAAATAAATATTGGAATAATGAGGAGATAGGCCTGTATGTAGACATAGTTAGTGGTGAGCCACTATTCCTGTCTACCGACAAGTTTGACTCTGGTACTGGTTGGCCAAGCTTTGTAAAGCCTGTAACAGATGACGCTGTGACCCTTCATGAGGACAACAGTATATTCTCTACCCGCACAGAGGTGAGGAGCAAAATTGCTGATTCACATTTGGGTCACGTATTCCCTGACGGTCCAGCTGAACGTGGTGGACAAAGATATTGTATGAACTCTGCATCACTGCGATTTGTCCCACTATCTGAAATGGGGGCGGAGGGCTATGGAGATCTGGTTTCTTTGTTAAAATAACACGAACAGTAAAACAGTACCCACGATTATCCTATATATTCCAAACGGTACAAATGAGTAACGGCGAATAAATGGTATAGCGTATTTTACTATGAGTAATGCAACCAAGAATGCCGAGATGAACCCTGCTGCTAGGTCAACTGCGTTACCATTTGCCATTAACGCCTCCCTATTTTTTAATATCGAGTAGCTGGTAGCGGCGAGCATTGTCGGCACAGCGAGGAGGAATGCGTAACGAGCTATGACCTCTCTTTTAAAATTCGCAAACAGGCCGTAAACTATTATTGCTCCAGACCTAGACACTCCAGGCATCATAGCGATAGACTGCACCACACCCACTATTGCTGACTGAGTGTATGAGACGTCTTCTATTTTTTTGATGTGCATGTTTCTGTGTTTATAAATATACTCAGCTAGCAATATTATGAATCCTCCAACGAGCATGTTAACAGCGATTAACATTGGCAGCTCGAGCAGTCCATCAACAAGGTCTTTTAAAACAAACCCTATTACTAATGTTGGCAATACCCCCACTACTAGTAACTTTATATTCTCCCACTTTATTAGCTCTCGGAAATAGTAAACGACAACAGCCAACACAGCACCTAGCTGTATAGATATTTCAAACACCTTTGTAAAGTTGGCAGTTATGTCATTCCCGAGGAAATAGTTTGTCAGTATCAGATGCGCTGTTGAGGATATAGGCAGGAACTCTGTGAACCCCTCTATCACCCCGAGCAATATACTTTGTATCATGGGATGAATTATAGCATAAGAAAAAGCCGGTCCGAGAACCAGCTTTTCATGCGCCCTTGGAGTCGGCGACATACCCCTCCAAAAACTTATGATTAAAACCTCCATCAAAGGTGAACACGATATCAGTCACACCCAGAGCGGATAGGGCCTTGATGTCGTTACCAGAAGCGCTTGGGTCACACATTACAGCCAGGCGACCACTCTGACTTGCAGCGCGGGCTGCTATCAACTGTCCATGAGGTGGGACCAACCCGGTGCTGATGCCTTGGAAAACAGGTATAGCTCCGGCAGCATTTACCCCAGAAACGCAAGACGAGATTTTCTTGTGCGTATCCTTGTCACGTTTAAACGTTGGCATTAAAATAAAAACGTTAGGGCTCTTTATGGTTTTGCTCAGCTTTTTAAGCGCGCTTACCGTTGCCTTTTCAGTGCTAATTGTGTAGCTTTTACGCTGCACACCACCATATGCCGCCATTATTCCCTTGGACCAAGATGGAGCGAAACCAGAAGAAGAGGTAACGCTGACCCCAGACACGAAAATATGGGTATCAGTAGATACCTTTTTAGGATCCACTTCACCGATAAGCTGTTTTGCGTTTTCGTTATCGTAATGAACGAACAGACTTGAAAAGCCGTAAAACTTTGCAATGTCTGAGTAGTCGTAAACATCCCGAGAATTCCAACCAGGTGCAAC
>CAYJDH010000003.1:17110-25720 GCA_964368915.1 uncultured Candidatus Saccharibacteria bacterium | reverse complement strand
AAAAATGGGAACTAGTTCTCATTTTTACTGATATTTTTACTGACAAATACAGTGTCATCTAGCATTTTTATGAATTCATATTTGCCGCTGTATAGCAGGTCCTCCTTGGCCATTATGCTTTTGGTCATATCTGTACGAATATTTGAAACCACGAACAATCCACCGTCTGCCAAGACTTTACCCAGTCTCTCTACCTCATTGTATCTGCTAACATATGCATCCAAAAATACGAGATCAAACTTTTTAAAGTCCTCCTGTGCCAGATATGTGTCCAACCAGTCAAAATATCTCTCATTTATAAATGTCGCCCTCTCTGACACGCCCTCTCCGCAAATATTAAAAATATTCTTTTTTGCTTTTTTTAATATGTCTACATGTTTTTCTAATGTTGTGACTTTTGCATCAGGGTTCATCATTAACATAGCAGAGGACGATATGCCGAGACCTGTTCCTATTTCTAAGATATTTTTACAACCTCTCTCATGAGCTAGATTTGCAAGATACATATAATGTTCAAATGGGAACACCCCCATCTTATTAAAAATCTGATACATATACGCCCTCCAATATAAAAGCTTTAATTTAAGTCTCGACATTATGCTGTAGTCCTATAACCTATTAAACATCGGGGTCTCGGGCATGCGATTTTCTTTTATATGGTTGTACATATCCATTGAGGCACGTGGCATAAAGAAATATAGATGATGTCCGATGTCGAGCAGCCTGACTAGTGACTCGCGTATTATTGTCTTGCCTTGCTCCAGAGTCTCTTCTACTTTTACAAGTTTAAATGGCTCGCTGCTCTGTATATACTCGTCCAACTTTTTCTGTTTATCTGTAACGAGGTGTGTAGCCTCATTAATTTTAAAGTCCTCAAGATAGGCTTTGTAGTTATCATCGAGTGTTGTCTTTTCAACCTCTGCCAAAATTTTATTTATATCATCAGCATTCAAATACTGACTAGAGAGTTTTAATATTCTGTTAACCTGATTACCAATACCGTTTTGAAGATATGATGAGTAGGCAACGTCTATACCTGCTGCTGTGATGTCACTGTCATCATATGTCGATACCTCGTGACACATAACAAAACGCAGCACCTCCTCTGCATACGGCGTAACAGCTTTGTATCTCTCTATTATGTCAAATGGATTGATAACATTGCCGAGACTCTTGCTCATCTTTACCCCACCACTAATGATGTGACCATTGATGTTAATAATGTCAGTGTTTTTGATGCCAGCTGACAAGAGCATTGCTTGCCATATTGCAGACTGAGCCTTGTTGTTGTCCTTGCCACAATACTGCACCACTGTCCCCTCATTCCAAAAATTAAAATCCTTTTCATCTGTCCCCCATCCGAGAGTTGATATGTATGAGTTGAGCGCATCAAACCAAACATACATAACATGCTCATCATCATTTGGCACTGCCACACCCCACGGCATTTTAGATTTTAATCTCGATACAGAAAAATCATGCAGACCAGCGGCTACAAAATTCCTGATTTCATTTTGTCTATAGTCAGGCTTTACCAGACCTCTGTCGTATAGAGCGAGTAAGGCGTCTTGGTATTTTGAAAATTTGAAAAAATAATTCTCCTCCTCACTTATCACCAGATCTCTGTTCGGATGATCGGGACATTTATCGTCCACTAGTTCACTGTCTGTCTTTTCCATTTCGCATCCAACACAATATTTGATTGTTTGTTTAGCTTTGTATATGTCACCCTTTTCTAAACAAATATTCCACATCTTTTGCGCTGCGGCAATATGGCGTGGGTCAGTGGTGCGGAGGAATCCGTCATATGAGATATTTGTTAATTTACAAAACTCTTTAAATCTATCTGAGTACTTGTCAGCATAAGCTTGTGGAGACATCCCCTCTTTTTCTGCGCCCTCAAATATCTTTTGCCCATGCTCATCAGTACCAGTATTAAAAAATACTTGTTTGCCAAGAGAGCGTTGAAATCTAGCTACGACGTCAGCACGTATGAACTCCATAGCATGCCCTATATGTGGATCAGCATTCACATATGGCAATGTGGTTGTAATATAAAATGGCTTACTCATATTAATTCACCTCTGGTATCTTATGATTGTCGAGGTCATCCAAGAATCCAATCATGATGGCAGCGAGTGGAACAGCGATGAGTATACCCCAAAATCCGGCAACTTTTGCTCCAACAATAAGAGAGATAATAACCACAACACTGGGAACGCCCACCATCTTATGCATAACATTTGGATACAGTACATGATTTTCAATTTGTCCTATTACAAAATAGACCAGGAAAACTATACCTCCTAATGTAGGGCCTCCTGTAGCGACGGCAACCAACACAGCTGGTATCATGGCTATAGTGAGTCCGACAACAGGTATGAGCTCTCCGACAAATGCGAGTATAGCCAGGAATGCCGCATACTCTATACCCATTATCAGTAGCGCTATGTATACCATAACCCCCACTATAACGCCGAGCACGATCTGACCTCTAGCCCAATCACTAATTTTCTTTTGGCTTCTGTCCCACAGACCGATAACATAGTCCTCATATGCGCGAGGAGTTATGATTTTTAAAAAGTTTGACACTCCTTTTTCTTGCATTGCAAGATAAAAAGATAATACTACTATCAAAAATGTATTAAACACATTACTGATAACTATACCCGTTGCATGCAAAGCTGACCCAGCACCTAAAACAAAATTCTTTATTATGCTCATTATCTGACCTTCTGATATTTGTTTTGATGTCTCGCTGAGATATGCCGACAAATCACGAAGTCCGAAATCAACACCGAAAACAGATATGCTGTCGAGCAGCTCTGGCAGCCTAGCTACAAACGTTGCCATATCACTAGCTATTTTTGGCACAAATAAAATAGAAGAGATAATAACAAACAAAAACCCAAATATAAAAGTAAATGGCACAGTGACACTGCGTGGGATCCTATATCTCTTTCCAAGATTTACTATTGGCTCCACAGCACTAGCCAACACAACAGCCACCAGTAATGCTATGACTAGATCGGACAACAAAAACCCTAATGCAATGAGGCCAATCAGCACAGCAGCACGTATCATTGTCCCAGTTGAAATGCGTATAGTATTCATATGGGTATTATGACAAATATTTTAAATAATAGCTAATCCCCTATTTAACCAAAACACTAGTACTGCCAGTATAAAGTAACACCGTATCAAAAGACCCCTTTTCTTTGCCATAAACCTCGATTTTATAGTCTTTTTTACTAGATATTGTTATCGGGTCTAGTGTTATCTTATAAGAAGTATTTGGATTGAGCCTCTTTAGCTCAGGGATACTGCCGTCATATACTGTGACTTTTTTATCTGTTGTCAGGTTAACGACAATGTCGTCTATTGCATAGTCGCTCTTGTTTAAAACATTTAGCTCTAATGTGTAAGGCTTGCCGACTGAGGCGTATTGCTCATCTCTTTGTTCTACTTTTATTGTCGGATTTACGCCTATAGGTGTGTCTACTATCATCATCTCATGTCTTGCACTGGCGTATTGAGATCCCTCTCCTATGTCCGCCTTTGCTGAGGCATATACTCTAAAAGTCCTAGATGTTCCGGTGCTGTCTTTAAAATTACCTCTGATTTGAAAAGTCTTTTCTTCTCCTAGTGCCAGAGCGTCTATATCTATACGTGTCTGACTTGTTGAACTAGCAACCCTCTTTATAACAAAGCCCGTAGGCAACTCAAAACTAAACACGCTCGGAACAAATTCATTTTGTGCTACATTTTTTATTTTTGCAGTCAAAACAAACTCATTATCATTGATAATTTGTGTTGGCCCAGATATTTCTAGCGTCACCAGTGGTGCGGCTATTTTAACGCTCGCTGCAATGCTTTTATTATAGGTAGCATTTGAGCCAGAGAGATCGTATGACATGACTATTTTCACATTACGTACATCTCCCTCTTCTCCAAACATTATCATCGGGCTGCTTGTTGCTAATAATGTACTGGCCTCTATGTCTCCAAAATAAAACTCAGCTCTGCCAGTATCCAGGCTGCCGTTAACGCTGCGCCCTCTTTCATATGTCAATTCTGCCTTTACATTTCTAAGAGGTAACTCGTTTTGATTTGAAACAGAAAAATTGAAATCTTTTATTTTGCCAGAGTCCACAAACAGCGCTGAGTCTATTGTCAGTATTATTTTTTCTGCGTCTACTTGATTGCGTTTTGAATACACTTGATATGCAGCATATGCCCCAGCTAAAACAAACAAAATAATAGACCCTATCAAAAACTTTAAAAATAAGCTCTTCTTTTTTATTTCTGCTGGCACAACCTCATCACCCACAGCATTACCTCTGTTGTTTATCTCTTCTGTTCTGTCCCAGAATGGAGATATGTCTGTACGGTTTTCACCGTTTATTGGAGTTTCCATATTGAATACATTATAGCATGCTCTCTACTATTGATTTTTGTATTGTATTCACAAATACTTTTTTATTGAGACTCGATAACAAATAAAAATGATTAATGTCACTGTTGATATACTCTTCTTTTGTGAGCGAAAGATTTTCAATATCGAGATATCCGAGCTGAATCAAAACTTCTGCGAACAGTGATATACGCAGTTGCTGCAAATCAAAATCACTATTTAAATTTGAATACTCTACCAATCTGTCGAATAGCTTCACATTTTTCCCTTCACCATGAATGAACTTTGCGACACATTCGCAGACGTGGGATATGAATTTGTTCCCATTTTGTATTTCATTTGCACCAGTCAGTCTATATATCTCCTTTCCGCGCACCACCGTTATCTGCGACAATCTGTTAACGCTTATGTGCCCGCGCAGCTTTACACTTTTGCGCAGCGAGGTACTCTTGACCAAGATCATACCAAAATCGCGAGTGTATGCCTTGAAAACTATATCATCCTCCCCACTCGGATACATCGCAATTATGAACGCTTCTGTGGTGTACTTTTCAATAGCCATTTTATGCAGCCTTTTCGACTATAAAGTCCTCGCTGACGTGGCATTCGCGGATTTTCATCTCTGTCTTGTATTGCTCATCCACCAGGTCGTATCTGTCAGCATCGATGAATAGCAATATCTCATCTGCCGCCACCAGATTCAGCTCTTTACGGCGGTCTTTTATCTCTCTCGCTAGCTCACGCTGTTTACCTTCACGTATCAGCTCTGGATTTAGATTCATATCTAGTTCACAGGCTTCACTTCCCTCATTTACTTTTATCTCCTTCACATTCACCTCCTCGGCTATGATCTCAAAGTACTTCTTGTCTATATTTTTATTTATTGTTGCGAGTGACAATGGCTGACGTACTGGCAAGTTGTTTTTTTGTCTTATCATTAGGAGCGATGTGACCACCTCACGCACATCACGCATTTCTTTTATCACATTTTCATCAACAGACTTTTTCTCTGGATAAGTTTGCAAATGTACACTCTCATTTGTCCCAAGTACGTCTTGATATACACGCTCGGCCATGAATGGCATCACTGGAGCAATAGCTTTTGAAAACTCTGTGAAAATGTATTTCATTGTTTCGAGTGCCTCAACAGATCCGTCTTTCAATCTGTCACGCGATCTACGTAGATACCATGTCGAGAGGTCGTCGATAAATAGGTCCACACCAGACACAGCCTCGTCTAATTTATAGTTTTCATACCCGTCCACACTTCTATTTATGACTTCATGCAGTCTATTTAATATCCAAATATCGAGAATATTATGAGAACTAGTTCCCATTTTTACATCATCAGTCTTGTACATATTGTAAAAATCGAGTACATTTTCCAGTCTCTGTATGTTTTTCTTGTACACTTCCTCCAACCCCTTGTCAGAAAAGTCTATCTGTTCCCCACGCATCGCAGGACTGTTGGCTAGATAATACCTAAACGCATCCGCGCCAAACTTCTCGACGAGCAACATCGGGTCAGTATAATTCTTAAGACTCTTGCTGATCTTGCCACCATCCTCAGCCATCACATGTCCGTTCACAATTACATTTTTAAATGGTATCTGACCAAATAGCCCTACGCCGACATTGGTGAGCGAGTAGAACCAGCCACGCGTCTGATCCACGCCCTCAGCGATAAAGTCCGCCGGGAAGTTTTTCTTGAACACCTCCTCATTTTCAAATGGATAATGCAGCTGAGCAAATGGCATAGATCCAGACTCGAACCAGCAGTCGAACACATCCCCTATCAGCTTCATATCGTTCCCCTCGCTGTCTTTCAGTACCACCTTATCAATATGTGGACGATGGAGATTAATGGCGCCAGTCGCGTCACGCGGCACAACGCTCCAATTTGCTTTATAAAACTCCGCATTATCAAGATGTGCTGGACTAGCTTTGTGATCAGTATAATTCTCTTCCACAATCCTAGTATCCGTAGCCAGGTCTCCATTATATTTTATAGCCTTTGCTACACCAAGATGGGTGATAATCAAAACTTTTTTATTATTAAACTTGTTTTCTAAATCTTGAATCGCTAACGCTGACCTCTTTGCTATGTTTCTATAGCTTTCAACATTATGTGGTGTTGCGTCCAAATCAGAGACATGTTTTTTCCAGATTTCTAAATGTTCTACATAATCAACCTTTTCCCCATCAAGATCCCCCTGTCCATGCTCTTTTAATCTGTCATCAAAAATAATCTCTGCAACATCTAGCCCGAGCTCCTTTGCAACTATTTCAGCTGTTTGTCTTGTGCGCTTAAAAGGAGAACAGACTATTGTGTTTATACCTTCTGTTTTTAATTTCTTCGCTGTTTCTAAAGCTTGAGTAATACCTTTTTCAGTTAAGTCATTACCTTTGTAGTCTGATGAGTCATATACACCGTCTACATTATTAATAGATTCACCGTGACGCATTACAAAGTATTCATTGTTTACTTTTTGTTTATTTGCAATATCCATTAGTGATCCAGCCACAAATATCTCATCAGTCTTTACGGATTTCCAAATTGGAAGTGGCGCACCCCAATAACGACGGCGTGACACGGCCCACTCACGAGCCCCCTCCAGCCATTTTCCAAATCTGCCATCACGAGTATGCTCGGGTACCCATTTCGTTTTTTGATTTTCACTTATAAGCTGATCTTTTATTTTTGGAACATCTACGAACCATGATGACGTGGCATAGTTGAGCAGCGGAGTTTTACATCTCCAGCAAAGTGGATAGCTGTGCACCACTTTTTCTTTGCTGAACAGCTTTCCATTGTGGGCCAGCCATTTTACTATCTCTATATCTGTACTGATGCTGTCATCTTTTTTCTTTACCACAAGCCCCGATAATTCTGGTACAAATTTTTCTACATCAGACACAAAATGCCCACTCATCAGAACATGCTTGATAACTGGTATATTGTTTGCTTTTGCCAGCTCCATATCCTCTGCACCAAATGCTGGCGCCTCGTGGGCGATACCTGTCCCCGACTCATCAGTGATAAAGTCCGCATGCCAGATTTTAAATATGTTCTCACTATTTTCTAATTTATTTAAATACTCCTCATTATTAAAAACATTAAATGGTGGCAAATATTTTTTACCAATATAATCAGAAATACTTATACCCAAACTCTCTGCTATACTTTTACCAGCAAAAACTTTTTCTGCTAACTTTTTTGAAACAATATAAAAACTCTCATCGTCTGCCACTTTTACTTTTACATATTCCAAATTTTTATTTACTGCGAGAGCGGTGTTGCCGGGTAATGTCCAAGGTGTAGTTGTCCAAGCGAGTACGAATGTCCCCGGCTCATCAGCGAGTTCAAATTTTGTAGTCACTGTCATGTCTGTCAGGTCAACATATTCACCGCTCACCTCACTCTGTGCGAGTGGTGTCTCACATCTCGGACATATATGCATTATCTTGTACCCCTCATATGCGAGACCCTTGTCATACAGTTGCTTCCAAGCCCACCAGACACTCTCGGTATATGTGCTGTCCATAGTCTTGTATGCATGCTCCATATCCACCCATCTACCGAGGCGAGGGATAATACTTTTCCATTCACTATCATAACGCAATACCGATGCCGCACAGGCGTCAGTGAACTTTTCAATACCGAGATCTTCGATGTCCTGTTTTGAATTTAGATTTAGCTCTTTTTCTATCAAGTTCTCAATTGGCAATCCATGACAATCCCATCCCCAAACACGGCGAACACTATAACCCTGCATGGCTTTGTATCTCGGGACTATGTCTTTTATTGTGCCAGCAAGTATCGTGCCGTGATGTGGGAGACCTGTTGCAAAAGGTGGACCGTCGTAAAAAGTGAAGTCTTTGTTTTTACCCTCCAGACTTTTTTGAAATACATCATTCTCCTCCCAATATTTGAGAGTTTCTGTTTCTTTTTCATTTATGGTCTTTTTTACAACTTTATTGTCACTCATTCAGCCATTTTATCACAAAGACTAACTATTTTAAATAAAACAAAAAGCGGTAACCAGTACCGCCTTTAACGCGCCAGAACATCAATGACACTTGGCACGCAATGCCAGACTACGCAAATGCATATCGTTGAAAGACGTAGTCATGGGGTCGACACGTCGAGTCAGATCAACGCGCGCAATGGCATCACGGTTCCACATGTCCGCGAT
>CAYJDH010000003.1:10411-17010 GCA_964368915.1 uncultured Candidatus Saccharibacteria bacterium | reverse complement strand
CACGTCGAGTCAGATCAACGCGCGCAATGGCATCACGGTTCCACATGTCCGCGATGGTTGGACTAGCCTCAAAGGCTGCCTGTGCACAAGTCGAGCTATCAAATGGCACGTCTGGTGCGACTACCAGGGCCTCGCTAGATTTCAACATTTTCAAATCCTCTTTTTCTGTCCGAATTTTAGTATATATCAAAAACAAAGCAAAAGAAAAAGCCTCCGTGGAGGCCTTTTGCTACGCAGTGGTTAGCTACGCAGGTAAACTATTGCGGTTGAACTTCCCCGTTCGCGCAATCGAACTTTTTCGAGGGGAACTCGAGATAGCGCCCCGTGCCATTGGTAGCGGCGACATTTGAGCCACGGAGGAACAGGACGGACCCCTTGCGATTGTTAAATGTCGGCGAGTTAGCGCTCATGACTCTGAATTTCTTGCCGTAACAGGACCAGAGATGAACTTGCTTCTTGGCAGATCCGGCTGCATTATCGAAATCTGCAACTATCAAGTGAACACCGAAGGCGTCTTTGATATGTGTCGGGAACTGAGCATTGAGACCTGACAGCTCTGTGGGCAGTATTTCAGGTATGAGATCAACAACCTTGCCGGACTCTTTGTATGTGTCCCAGCCGATGCCATTCGAACTGTATTTGATGGCAATCCTTACACCTACACCATCAGTAACGAAAACAAATGCGTTGTTCCAAGGGTTCGAGTGATCGACAGGCGCACCCTTGAGATTTCCGTTTGCCGTCAAAGACGCATTGGCGGACGAATTGATGAAGTCGAGCTTCGATGGCGACAACTTCCAGTTCTTACACCCAGGGGTAGAGGTTCCGAACCAGGGGTAGTAGGAACTACCTCCATAACCGAAACCAATATCAGTGAGGTTGAAAATTCCGTAGCACTCCCCTGTTTTGGGGTCTATCGCAATCGAATGGGTTCGCAAAAAACGATTGCCGAAATCAGCAAAAGCTGTCATGGGAGAAGTTGACCGCAGGTCTCCACTTGAACACCACAATATTGCGGCATTCAAATTTACTTCATTCTTCACATTGCTACAGATTAGAAAGCTAGATGCCCCCTCGAACGAGACGGTCATATAGTCGCTATTTTTTTCTGGCAATGGCACTTGCTCACCCCAGCCCGGATCAGCTGCGGCGACGATTGGCGGTGGAGTGTAGCTTACGCTATCTCCACCACCTCCACCACCGCAGGCGGCGAGTAGTGACATGACCGCGGCTGCGGCCATGAGTAGTAACTTTTTCATGGCAGTGTCTCCTCTAAAAACAATGAGCAAATTAAAAACCCCTTTACTCTACAACTATCTTATAAATATGTCAACATTACATCCTCTCTGGTGTTTTGATACCCAAAATATGCAAACCATTTTTTAAAGTTGTTTTCATTTTATACGCTATGGCCTCGCTGCTCTCATCACCTGATATTTTGTTAGATGCATACCAAGAGTTGGCCTCACGAGCGAGTGACACCAGATACGTAGCCAGCTTTTGCGGAGCGGTCTCATCCACCACCTCTTGCAACACGTCAGCATATTTCCCCAGCTCCAACACTAATGCAATATTGTTTTCATTTACTTCTAACTTGTTTCCATTTTCTTTTGCCACACTATTCATGCGGGCATATGTATATTGCAAATATGGGCCACTGTCACCCTCTACGTTTATCGCTTTTTCAATATCAAATACAACATCTTTACCTAGTGCCTGTTTTAATATCGAGTATTTTAATGATGCTATTGCTACAGCCTCGAGTGTATCCTCTTTTTCTGACTCGTTATCAATACGACTAGTGTCGAACTTTTCTTTTAAAATTTTCTTTACATCCTCGATCAACTCATCCCCGGCTATTATGTTACCCTTACGACTACTCATTTTCCCATCTGCAAATCTCATCATGCCGTGACCAATATGAGTCAGTTTTTCTCTGTCACAAATACCGAGGTCATTAATGGCCGAGTACAAAACCTTAAAATAGTCAGACTGCTCATTACCAGTTATGACAATACTCTTATCAAAATCTCCAAGTCTTCTTTTCTTTTCCTCCATGTTGCCGAGGTCCTTTGCTTCATATGTTGGTAGGCCGTTTTTATTTATGAACACCCTTTTGTGCAGTCCCACCTTCTCACCGTCATATATTATTGCCCCCTCGTCACCCACCTCAAACACTTTACCGATATTATTTTTGACTATCTCTGTTCCAATCGGCGCAGCCTCACTTTCAAAGATATACTCATCGAACTTTGTGTCCAGCTTTTTATAAAGCGTCTCAAAATATTCCAATGACCATGCGCGTCCAGTCTCATATATGTCATTGATAGTCTCATCAGACTTTTCATATATTTTTTTATTGATGTCTGTAACTGACTTTTTTATCTCTCCATCTTCTGCGTCAGCATCAAACGCCGCATAGCCTGCAGCATACATCTGCCCCAGCCACTCTACTTTTTCTACCAATGACTTTGTATTGTCAGATTTTAAATTATTATAGGCATCTATATTTTCCAATATCGCGTATATGTTGATAGCAATGTGGCGACCAATGTCCCCTTGATAGTTAACCCTCTTCACATCAGCCCCAGCAGTCTCGTATATACGTGCCACCGCCTCACCGATGATGTTCGTCATCAGATGCCCAATATGGAAAACTTTAAATGGATTTGGATCTGTGTACTCGACTAGGACTTTCTTCCCTTTATACTCACTCTCAATATCTGTATCAGCATCGAGACTTTTTAAAATAAAATCTGATGTCAAAGTAAAATTGATAAATCCAGGCCCAGCCACTTCTACTTTTGTGAACATCTCATTAAATTTAACTTTTTCTGAAAGCTCCCACGCTACATCTAGTGGTGCCAACTTTTTATTCTTAGCTATGATCATTGCAACATTAGAAGTAACGTGGCCAAATCCAGCATGCTCGGTATATGATACAGAAAAGTCCTGACTTCCTGATACACCTTCGATGACTTTTCTTATCTGTTTTAACATTGTATCCATTCTAACAAATTAAGGGTAAATAACAAAAAAACTACACCTTGAAATGCTTATTTACTTTATCTACAACCAGCCCATGTATATATTCTTTTGAGAGCTCGACACCTCCAGCCATACCGTCAACAACTTCCCAATTAAAAATCTTTGCATAATACATACCAGCATTATGACTATTTATTATGTACTCCTCGTCTGCTTCTGCAGCGTCAACCTTACCACCCATTTGTACGGCCCTATTCTCGGCCCTCTGCATAGACAGCCATGCTGGTATATGTAGATAAATCACCAAGTTGGTTTTGGGTAGACCTAACATTTCATTTTCTAGTCTATAAGCCCACTCAGCGAATTCTTTTCTTTCTTTTTCAGTTTTTAATTTACCACCCTGATGTAGTAAGTTAGATTCAGTGTATCTGTCAAAAATTATCACATCATTATTAGAAATAAGATCGTTCAAGTAATCAATTGATTCCCCTCTGTCCATCGCGTATAACATGCTGGCAATTTTTGGTTCTACTGTAGAAAAATTATAATTTTCAGCTCTCTCGCTTTTTAAAACTTCACTGAGCAACTTGCCCCCCAAAGTTTCCCCATATCTTGGGATAGATACACTGGCAACCCTCTTACCTTTTTCTACTAGATATTTTGCCAACATATCTGTTTGAGTCTTCTTACCCACACCATCTGACCCCTCGATTGAAATTAAAATAGCCATGTCTACAGATTAACCCGGAAAATAGGAAAACACAAAATTTGCAAAAGTCTGCGACAAGTATACAATGGACACAAGACCAACCCCCGAAAGGACGTTCCTTATGAACACAGTCTCATTACCAGCCCTTGAGCAGCCGTATCTAGATTTACTTCGGCACGTCAGTGAAAACGGTGCAGTAAAAGGTGACCGTACCGGAACCGGTACGCGCTCAATCTTTGGAGCGCAAATGCGTTTCGACCTGCAGCGCGGATTCCCATTGCTAACAACCAAAAAAGTATTCTGGAAAGCCATCGCCTACGAGTTACTCTGGTTCCTGCGCGGCGACAGCAACGCCAAATGGCTGCAGGAACGCGGCGTCACCATCTGGGACGATTGGGCGAAAGCGGACGGCGATCTGGGCCCCGTCTACGGTGTGCAATGGCGCTCCTGGCCGAAACGCACGGAAGACGGCGGCGGTACGATTGACCAGATCCAGCAAGCTGTTGACCTGATCAAGCGTGACCCAGACTCACGACGCATCATTGTGAGCGCGTGGAACGTCGCTGATCTCGACAAGATGGCGCTGATGCCCTGTCATGCCTTCTTCCAGTTCTATGTTTCTGAAAGAAAGCTGTCGTGTCAGCTGTATCAACGAAGTGCGGACCTTTTTCTCGGCGTACCATTCAACATCGCCAGCTACGCAGCTCTAACCCACATGGTTGCACAGCAATGTGACCTCGACGTCGGCGACTTCATCTGGTCTGGTGGCGACTGCCATATCTACAACAACCACACCGAGCAAGTCGCCCTGCAGTTGTCGCGCGATCCGATGCCACCGCCGCAACTAGTTATCAAACGTCGTCCCCCGACGATCTTTGATTATCAATTTGAAGACCTTGAGATCGCCGACTACAAAAGTCACGCTGCTATCCCAGCTCCGGTCGCAAAATAAAACCTGTACCTAAAAACAAATCAACCCCGACGCTTGCGTCGGGGTCATTTTTCTTCAAAGAGCTCAATCTGTGAAGAAGTTACTTTCTTTTTATCTCTCTCAACAAGAGACTTGATAGCCTTAAGGGCCCTAGACATCTCATACTTGGCATACATAGCCTGCCGCAAACACATCTGAGGACCGCACCCGCTAATCGGGCTCGGGTTGATACTAATTGGTGCCACACCAACGGAAAGATAGAGCTTGTTAGCAAACCCAAGATGACAATACGCAGCTAGCTCCATCTGATAAGCCATCATTCCGGAGTACGTAGCCGTGTCCAAAACTGGTTTAGGTGGGTAATTTGAAGGATCAGTACATCTGACCGCAAACATGCGATACATCTTTGAATCAAACATCTGCCTTGCTATCAGTTCCACCTTACGATTTGGGTCGTTTCCCTTTACAAAATCACTAACTGCTCGGAACAGAAGCAGATAATAGAAGTTGTAAGGCAGTTCAACTTTTTTTGCCATTACTTCCTCCTTCCCCAGCTTTGAATCAGCGGTGGATTCCCACCCTCGATTTCAACAGTAGGACCAGTAAACCCCAAGTCATTCATGCTGAGAGCAACTCGCGACTTGAATTCTGTCACTTCTTGCGGTGTCGCATATACCACGCGAATACGATCAAGAACAGCAGTGGGAACAAGGCTGAAGATTTCGTCACAGTGCACCTCTACAGTATCTGGTTGAATTTGCAGATCCATTTGGACCTCCCTAAAGGACAGTTAATTTATACTTATCCTACTCTTTTTTTAATTTATTTACCAGTGCTGCCAAATCCCCCAGTGCCGCGAGCAGATTCAGACAGTTCACCCACCTCCTCCACCTCACACAGCTCCACGGTCTGTATCAACATCTGCGCAACTTTGTGTCCGTGTTCGAATGTATATGGATCTGTGCCGAGGTTGTTCATCATGATCTTTACCTCACCTCTATACCCCGCATCGATGACACCACACAAAGTCTTTATAGATTTTGATCCGATGCTAGACTTGTCCCAGATCAGCCCGACATATCCGAGAGGTATCTCAAATGCCACACCGAGTGGTATCATCACCGTCTGCCCTGGCATCACAACATGCTCGCCACATGCATACAAGTCTATACCCGCATCATCATGATGAGCGCGAGTGGGCACACGTGCATCATCTCTCAATTTCTTTACCAATACCTTCATATAGTTATCAGTATAGATTATTAAATACAAAAAGAAAAACGGCACCCTCGGGTGCCGTTAATGTTGTGAATTAGTTAGACTTTGGCCAGCGTTACACCACTTTGCCCCTGATAATTCCCGCCGGAATCTCCATAAAGACTGTCTGGGTTATGGACCCAGTCAAATATGACCGATGCGATCCCTTCTCCTACATATAGCTTCGCAGGTCTTGGGGTCATGTTGCTGATCTCCAGCACCAAGTCACCCTCCCACCCAGGAACCATCTTAGTGGCGTTAAGTGTCATGCCGCATCGAGCGTATGTACTCTTTGCGATAACCAACCCATAAACATTGGGGGGCATTTTGATGTGTTCAACTGCCTTTGCAAGACCGGTGGTCCCAGCTGGCAAAATAACGGCACCATCTTTTACTGGCGCATCAACAAGCCAGCTCGGATCGAAGTTTTTTGGATCAATTACGTAATCCTTGTCGGCTGAAAAGAACTGCACTCTTTCTCCTAGGCGGAGATCGTATCCAGCCGAATCAGTTCCATATGCAAGCCGCTTTTCTTCCGAACTTGCACCACGAATCATCGTCTCCTCAAAAGGAGTGATCATGCCAAACCTTTTACAAAGCCTGATGATCTCATGATCTGCAAGCGCCATATTTATCTCCTAATGTTGTTAATCCGATATCAATCTACCACAAAACAAAAAACTCCGCGAATGCGGAGTTTTTTGTTTGTTTTGG
>CAYJDH010000003.1:0-10311 GCA_964368915.1 uncultured Candidatus Saccharibacteria bacterium | reverse complement strand
CAATCTACCACAAAACAAAAAACTCCGCGAATGCGGAGTTTTTTGTTTGTTTTGGTTTTAATTCGTAACCTCGATACCCATTGAGCGAGCAGATCCAGCTAGGATTTTAACTGCTTGTTCAACTGTATTTGCTGTCAGATCTTTCATTTTTACCTCTGCTATCTTTGCTAGCTCGGCCTTTGATATCTTTCCAGCCTTTACAGTTCCTGGTTTCTGGCTACCGCTTTTTAGTCCTGCGGCTGCCTTTATCATACTTGTTGCGGTTGGAGACTTTACAACAAAGTCATAAGTCCTGTCCTCGTAAGCATAAATCTTGCAAGAAAGGAGTCCTGACATGTCTTTTGTGGCATCGTTGAACTTTTTAGTAAAGTCAGCGATGTTTACTCCAGCCTGTCCAAGGGCGGGACCAAGTGGTGGTGCAGGCATTGCCTTACCAGCCATTATTTGTACTTTTACGTATTTTGTTACTTTTTTATCAGCCATTTTGTTGTTTTTATTCTCAATAAAGGTAAGTTTTTATTGAAGTTATTTTTGTTGAAGCCTTTGTATAATACATTAAATCTTCTTTACTTGCAAGAAGTCTAGCTCTACTGGGGTCTCGCGTCCAAACATATTAACGAGGACACGCAACTTGCCACGAACACGGTCCACATCGTCCACCTTACCCTCAAAGTCCTTGAACGGACCGTCAGATATATGAACCATCTCTCCAGCAACTATCTCTACATCGTGAATCGGTGTCGAATTGTTCATCTTGCCTAGCAGTTGATCTATCTCTTTTTGGGTCAACGCAACAGGAGTGTTACCAGCCCCTACGAACCCAGTCACACGTGGTGTGTTACGAATAGCGTACCAAGTCTCGTCATCCACTATCATATCCACGAGTACATATCCTGGATATACCTTTTCCTCCACCTCTACACGTTTACCTGCTTTTACTTTGATTTTCTTTTCAGTAGGAACCACAACGTTAAATATGCGATCGTTAAGATCGAGCGAGTCCATACGTTGGCGCAAGTTACGCTCTACAGCATTCTCATAACCACTGTATGTGTGTACTGCGTACCAGTTTCTATCTCCTGTTATTTCTTGTTTAGCCATATATTATTTTACTAACATCTTTGCTAATAACTCACGCAAGCCGAAATCCACACCACCCAAGAAGGCTGACATGAACACTGATATAACCAGTACCGCTATTGCGCTCGCAATAACAGCACGCCTAGTAGGCCACTTCACAAATTGCATCTCACTTAGAACCTCATTTATAAATTTCATATTTAAATTGTACTCTTTTATCTCAGAAGAAACAAACTTTTAATTGGAAAGACTTTGTAGGACCCACCACGAAGTGGTGGGGTAAAGAAATCTTGGAAATAAAAGTTTG
This sequence comes from uncultured Candidatus Saccharibacteria bacterium, assembly GCA_964368915.1. GTDB lineage: Bacteria > Patescibacteriota > Minisyncoccia > Phycocordibacterales > UBA5272 > JAUPVO01. The sequence continues at coordinate 8,924 of CAYJDH010000003.1, read as the reverse complement.
TTTTCTGAATTAGAAACCCTGATAAATCAAAACACCCTTGCGGGTGATTTGAATATATATTAACACACTATCCACCGTTTGGCTACTTTATCTCAAAAGTAATAGTTACATTTGAATTGATCTCATTTGTCCCTGGATCAAGGCTTGGAGCAGCAGACACCTTTACAGCATCCATAGACATATTCATAGCCCCCTCTCTTGCCATATATGGCATATATCCACCATTACCATTCTCTGAGAATGAGACAATGCGCACAAGATCAACCCCTAGCTGATCAGCCAATTTCTCAGCTTTTGCTTTTGCATCATTGATGGCCTCCTCTCTGGCCTCCTCATTGAGTGCAGTCATATCGTCAACAGTAAAGTCTGGACCAGATACCTCGTTGATACCGGCCGCAGCAACGGCCTCGAGCACTTTGCCGGCGTTATCTATGTCTCTCACCTTTATCTCTGTTGTCTGTACAGCATCATATCCATCTATCGTCATTTTTCCATTTGCTGGATAGTAATATCGCGGTTGAGTTGTATAGCTGAGAGTCTTGATATCTTTTTCTGCAACACCCATGGCTGTGATAGCCGCCTTTGCGGCTGTCCATTTTTTAACAGCTTTTTCTTGTGCCTCTTTTGCAGTCTTTGCATTTTCACGCACTGTTACAACTACCTTTGCTATATCAGGTGTGGCGTCTACTTTACCCTCACCACTGATAGTGATGGTATTTTGTGGTGCGAGTCCAATGTATTTCAAAGTTTTAAACTCTGAGTATGCGTACACAGCTGCTAATATTGATAATATAATTAGGAATACTCCTAACATTTTGTAAACATTTGTTAATTCTTTTGACATATATACAGTATATCAGCTGTGCCCTAACGTACAAGCTCGCAAGTCTTGTCATTTGGCTCTAAACGACAATACACGGCAAAATTTTCTAAAGCTTTTTCTTTTGCGCTGTCTATGCCTAGTGCATTTGCTATTTCATATACATATCCTAGATTGAGATATGACTCTGCATTGCCGCCGAGAGCAACATCTTCTCCTATTTTTATCGCATCATAAACAGACGATAACAGTCTGGCCTCGTCACCCCCATTGTCTATCATCAACCTTATCTCTATCAACCTATCTCGCATGTCTCTATTTTTGCTTTCTATTTGTGTTTCGGTTTTATTGATTTGGTTTTCATTATTAGCAGACTTTTTGATACTGTAGAAAAACCCTGATAATACGGCGCAGAATAGCAGTGCACTCGCCACAAATATCTTTAGCTTGTTCCCATTTTTAAAAAATAGTCCTGATCCTATAATTATAAAAAGTAAAAATGTGACAGCGGCTATTTTAATATAAACAAAAGAGAAAAGTATGGTGAGAGCAAATAACCATGACAACAATCTGGCCATCATAAGTTTACTTGAAAAAATCTACAACCTTTTTCAAAATAGTCTTGTCTATACAGACATCCTCAATACATAGTGAGTTAGCAACCACATTACCAGGGACGAGTGCTGTCATATTGTTAGATGATGTACCCGCCAACAGTGTGACCTTTGCTATGTCACTCGGTCCAATCTGCAAACTGTTGTCTATTGTGTTAACTATGTCTCGCCCTATAGATATATTGTTGTTCGCAAAAGATGAATTGTTCTGACCTATTAATATTGATCCAGATAGGTTGTTAAACATTGTCGGTGTTGGTGTGGCATAGACCACAGTTGTCACACCATCAGCACCCTTTGGACCACGAGTTCCTGATCCACTAGATACGTATTTTATTATTGTCTGCCCTGCTCCCATTTTTTCTAACTCCTCAGTCTTGTCTTCTAGTTTTGATATCGCTGCTGTGTTCTCGTCCAGTTTGCGTCTGATCTCAGCCAAAACAGGATTGGTCTCGGCGACTATAACTGGCGTAGCGACTGGTGTTACTTCTGTTACTACTGGCATCGCGACCACAGGCTTGCTAGCAGTTTTCCAATTATCAACATCACACTTTACCCTCTCGGCTGCTGATTCGAAAATATGAGACAGTCCACAGTAAACACTAAATGAAACCTTGTCCAACATATTGAGGCGCAAATTAACCTTGTCAGTCACGTCCTGAGCGAAAACAAAAGAAGACATTAGTAGGACCAGAGATGTCACAATACGATACTTCTTATACATGCTTTAAATTATACTCTAAAATTGGGGAAAAGATTGGGGATAATACACACAATTTTATATATACTGAAAATATGCAAAATACAGATCTGTCTTGGAAAAATCTACTCATAGCCGCAGGAGTGCTGCTCGTTGTAATAGTTATCTTTTTATTTTACATACACGGTAAAAACGTATATCAGAAAATCTAATACATGCTCGAAAAGAACATATACTTTGTCAGACATGGGGAGACTGTGCAAAATGCAGCACATATAAGACAAGGAGAGGATGGAGGTCTTTCGGAAAATGGCAAAGCTCAGATAAGCTCGCTAACTGACAGATTAAAAAATTTTAATATAAGTAAAATATTTTCAAGTCCATTTCAAAGAGCAGCCGAGACTACAGAGATAATATCAAAAAAAATAAATGCCCCTATTGAATACGTCCCCCTAATTGGCGAAAGGCACAACCCGACAAGTATAGTAGGTAAAAAATACGATGATTCGGAGGTTATAAACGCTATCAATGCTATAGATAAAAGTTTCCACCTCCCCGATTACAGATATGAGGACGAGGAGAACTTTGAAGACCTGAAAGCCAGAGCATTGAAAGCGAAAACTTTTTTACAAAAAAATGCCAGCCACAATACCTTGTGTGTGACCCATGGTATATTTTTAAAAATGCTACTCTGTGTTCTGATATACGACAAAGACCTCACAGTGGAACAATACATAAAACTGTCAGTGTTCAATCCGGTAGACAATGGTGGTATCACATTGGTCAAATACAAACCGTTAGAATTTTTCGATAACCCCTGGGAGATACTCGCATTCAACGACAGCCAAGTAGACACACAGAGTTTGAAAATCTAGTCTACAACAACTCCATCAGATAGGCGGATAACGCGGTCGCAAAGCTTGCCATACTCCTCCTCATGAGTCACCATCACAATGGTCAGTCCCTCTTGATTTAGCTTTCTAAATATTTGCATCACGCGCTCACTAGACCCGAGATCAAGGTTTGCAGTTGGCTCATCAGCGAACAATATTCTCGGTCTGTGACATATTGCCCTAGCCACCGCCGTACGTTGCTGCTCGCCTCCTGACATCTCGCTCGGCAAATTGCCAAGTCTGTGTCCGAGGTCTACACTTTGCAATGCCTCACTTGCTCTTTGTGTTGCCTCTTTTTTACTTACCCCTTGCATCATGAGTGGCAACATCACATTTTCAACAGCAGATAACTCGGGTATCAATGAATAGTCCTGGAAAACATACCCCAACTTGTACAGTCTAAAATCAGTTCTCGACTCACTATCCATTTTTTCTGTATTGTGTCCGTCTATTATTATTTGCCCGCCTGTCGGATGATCGAGTAGTGACAACTGATACATACATGTTGATTTACCTGCTCCCGAGCGACCCATAATAGCCACAAACTCTCCCTCCTCTATTTCCATATTCACACCCTTCAAAACCTTGGTAACGTCTTTACCATCTACGAATGACTTTTCTAAATTTTTAACTGATATTATTTTTGACATATATTTATCTTCCTAGTATCGCGTCTAATGTATTGCGACGTACCACCATCCAAGCAGGTATGAATCCCGCCAGCAATGCCACGAACACGAGAATACCCACACGTATCAATGTTGTTGATACTTCGGCTACCAATATACCATCTGAAAATGGGAAGTCTATCGGGTACTTTTCAAACAAAGGCTTTAGCCAACCAAATGTAGCCGCGAGACCGAGTACCGATCCACACAATGCATAGAAAACTGATTGGAATACATAGCTCCATAATATTGTGCCGCTAGATATACCAATGCCTTTTAATATACCTATTTGTTTGCGTTTTGTGAGGGCATTGATGAATATAACAATGAAAAGTGTTATCGCGGCCACTACTATACCGATACTACCGAACACTGTACCGAGTAGTCCGAATAGTTGCTTCATCTGTATTACAAATGCTGGGGTCCCCTCTTCAAATGTTTGTATCTTTGCATATTCGCCCAGTCCATTCTGTAGCAATGTGTCGCGTATCTTTACCGAGTTACCCGAGTCAGTCTTCTTGATGGCTATCTCGGATATGTCATCAGAGTTTTTACCAGATATATTGCGCAGCTCGCTGTCCACCATGAACACACCGCTAGATAGGTCAGCTGCTTTTATTTTCAGTATTCCTTTTACTATGTATTCATATGTCTCGTCTTTGCCACTGATTTGTATTCTAACTTTTGTCCCCGGCTCTACATCACGCAGCGCTGATGGATCAACGTCAGAGACTATACTGTATTTCGCTAGCACGTCTTTACCTACTAGTATATATTTACTAGCGTCCTCTTTTTTCAAATACTCACCCTCCAATATATTGTCAGACAGACTGGTAACCACGTCCTCAGACTCTGGGTCTATACCCCTAATAACAACACTCTTTTTATTTGCTATGTCGTCGCTCTTTCTAGTCTTATAATTCGCCTCGACGCTACCCCCCGATATATATCTAGATGTATAGCCGAGAACGTCCGGCATACCATTTAAAATATTTTGTATCTCACTTGGTTTTTGTACATATGTTTTCTTTTCGAGTGCTGAAGCCGTAACGTCCCCTAGATATTTCTCCCTGAACGCCACCTCTGATCCCTGTATCAGACCAACCAAAACACCAGAGACAACAACTAGATTAAGGAATGTGATGAGCATCACAAAAATAATGAGTGATGTAGTCCAAAGACTGGCATGTCTAACTGTTTTGATTGCGAGGAATATACCGAGGCGTAGTGAATTCATGTTCTGCCTATTATACAACAAAAACGCCCGCCGAACATGCCGGCGGGCTTTGGTCACTTTTTGCGACGGGCTGGCTTGGGAACAGAAACTGCCGTATCCCAATCCTGTTGCTGAGTTGTTTTGGTCAGGATCTTTGGAGCCTTGTAAACAAGGCGGCTGTTAAAAGGAAACCAGCTGTCACCTATTGCCCTCTGGTCTCCAACCAACCAAACATGTCCCTCCGCTTTGTGATTGACGAAGATTAGTTGCAAGAAAGTAACCTCGCCCTCATGAACAACAAAACAGACATTGTTCCGCTCTTTACTCAAGTCATCCCGACGACAACTTTCGACCAGCTGAGCGATGGATAAAGCCTTTGTGTGGCACGCGCCAGGCCCGCCCAAAAACATCCTTGCTTGCTGTTCTGAAAAGGACACCCTTCTGTCGTCGTCATTTACAGCTTTGAAGTTATCAAACTGCCTGTTCGGACGACAAAGCTCCCCAATTACACCTTCATCAACGCGTCCAGTCGGATGGAACTTTACTACAACAACTGCAGAATTCATTTGCACTCCCCTAAAAGAGCTATATTAACAAATACAATACTAGACCCTGTTGGAATTAAAAGCAAATTTTAGATACTTGCGGAAAGTGGTATTTGTTGGTATTATTAACTCGTTAAGTAGTTCAGCTGACCCACAGGTCGGCAATTTTTATTCAAAAATTTAGTTAAAATATATACATGATAGATTTAAAAATGTTAAAACAGGGTCTCGGAGAGTTAACAGGAGAGAAAAAGTTACCAATTGAAAAAGTAAAAGACGCTGTCGAAAAGTCACTCGCAGCCGCTTATCAAAAGGAATACGGAGAAAAAGGGCAACTGATACGCTGCCATATTGATTTTGACGCGAATGTAATGATGTTTGAGCAGATCAAAATAGTTATAGACAAGGACTCGGTACGTTTTGAGGAAGAAGGCGCGGAGCCTCTAGCTGAGGACGACCCACGTTCACTACTCCCTAGATATAATGAGGAGAGGCATATAATGATAGACGAGGCGCGCCTATTAAAGAAAAATGTTGAGGTTGGTGAGGAGCTCGTTTTCCCACTTGAAATGAAAGACGACTTTGGACGTATAGCAGCGCAAACTGCAAAGCAAGTTATCATGCAGTCATTGCGTGAGGCTGAGCGTGAGCAAACAGCAGAGGAGTTTGGTGCAAAAGAAGGCACTATTGTGAGTGGTGTTGTAGAGCGTATCGACAGAGGTCTAACATTTGTTGATCTTGGTAAAGCCACAGCCATCATGCCAATAGAGGAGCAGCTACAAAATGAGAGACTGATCCCTGGATCACGTATCAAGGCATATCTATACAGTATCGAGGACACTCCTCGCGGACTATCTATTCGTATATCTCGCTCACATCCAAAATTCCTAGTTGAACTATTCAAATCTGAATCTAGTGAGATAGCTGACGGCGTTGTTGAGATAGTATCTGTAGCTCGCGAGCCGGGGAGTAGATCAAAAATAGCAGTAAAGACTAATGACGAGAAAGTTGACCCGATAGGAGCATGTGTCGGACAACGTGGAGTACGTGTTAACGCTATCACCGCTGAACTACACGGTGAGAAAATAGACATTATCGAGCACAGCACAGATCCAAAAGAATATATTAAAAAAGCCCTATCCCCTGCAAAACCAACAGCAATAGAGATTAACGAGGAGACAAATCAAGCCAAAGTAACAGTACTACGCGAAGAGCAATCACTAGCAATTGGTAAGGGCGGACAAAATGTACGCCTCGCTGCAAAGCTGACTGGGTACAAGATTGATATCGAAGGTGGTGATGAGGAGGCTGAAGAATATAGAGAGGAAGGTATAGATGGAGAAAATAATTAATCAAAATCTTAAAACTAAAACTATGAATATATTACACTCTATTCCAGCATTAGATAAAAAAGGTAATCTAAATGTAATTATCGAGATACAAAAAGGAAGTAAAAATAAATACGAACTAGACAAGGAGACTGGCCTCATCAAGCTAGACCGCGTTATGTATACAGGACAGGACTATCCATTTGACTATGGATTTGTGCCCAACACTCTGTGGCATGATGGTGATCCATTAGATGTTGTACTCATGACAACTTATCCATTGATGCCAGGAGTGCTGGTAGAGGCTCGCGCTGTAGCTGTTATGGATATGATAGATGGAGGTGAAAGTGATGCAAAGATAATAGCCGTACCAGTTGAGGACATCAGAATGAAGGACATTGTTGATATGAAATCAACGCCAGCACATTTCATAAAAGAGGTGCAACATTTTATGGAGACCTATAAGATGTTACAAAACAAAACAGTTGAAATAAAAGGTGTCTATGATGAGAAAAAGGCGGCGGAGATTATAAAAGAAGCAATTGAACTATATGAAAGCAAAAATAAATAAAGAAGAAGGGTCACAAGTTGAAATCGAGGTTACTATACCTTGGGCTGATTTTCACAAATATTGGGACAAGGGATTTAAGAAAATCCAAGACATGGTTGAGATGCCAGGATTCCGCAAAGGTATGGCACCAGAGAACATGGTAATAGAGAAATACGGCGAGATGACAATACTCGAGGCCATGAGCGATCTGGCTATCAACGAGACATACCCTGTTGTAATAATGGAGAACAAGATAAAAATCATCTCTCACCCACATATACACGTTGTAAAAATAGCAAAAGGTGAGGACTTTGTTTATCATGCTCACGTTGATGTTATGCCAGAGCTGACACTCCCCGACTACAAGGCTATAGCCAAAGAAGTGGTTAAGGGTAAGACAGAGGTAACGGTAACAGATGAGGACATGGACAAAATACTAACCGACCTACGCAAGATGCGTGCCACAAAGAAAGAGACCGTTAATGAGGAGACAAAAGAGGTTGCAAGTGAAGACGTTTTACCAGAGCTGAATGATGAGTTTGCACAGTCATTTGGTGAAGAGTTTGCGACTCTCGAGATACTGAAAACAAAAGTGCGTGAAAATACATTGTTAGAAAAGACTCAAATAGAAAAAGAAAAATTGCGTAGTGCCCTGCTTGAAAAGCTTGTCTCTGAGACAAAAGGTGAGATGCCAAAAACATTAGTAGAGGGCGAAATAGATAGATTGTATTCTCAGACCAAACAAGACATAGAAAAGTTTGGCGGGACATTCGCAGACTATTTGATACATATCAAAAAGACTGAGGAGGAGATGCGTAATGACCTGCGTGAGCCAGGCGAGAAACGCGCAAAGATACAGCTAATGATATTTGATATTGCTAACAAAGAAAATATCAAACCAACAGCAGAGGAGATAGATGCTGAGACTGTAAAAATACTGACTCAATATCAGGATGCTGACGAGAAAAACGTCAGAGTATATGCTGAGCAGGTTTTGATAAATGAAAAGGTTCTAGAGTTCCTAGGTGTCTAGTGCAAAATAAAAGGCGGCCGCTACGCGGCCGCCTTTTATTTTTTTAGTTAGTAAGTATATATATAAGCAGTCCGAGAGCTACCAAGAATAACACCGAATCAATTACAATCAATGCCCATGGTCTAGGTTGTCCAACAGACGCATCATTATGTTCCTCTGTTTGGAAAAACGGAGCAGGTGTTGGGGCTTGGGTATATGTCGGCACAGGAGTCTCTATCATTGCAGGTTTTTCCTCCACTACTGTTTCAGATATTGGCCTCTCTACAGCATCTAAAGATATACCAGATGCAGAAACATTAGCCACCACCTCAGGCGCACTGTCTTGTGTAGGGATCTTTAAGTCCGCCACCTTTATCTCTTCCCCACTGGGAGGCATTTGTGTGTCGCCAACATAATCATGAAAAACTTTCACCCCCTCTTCGATATCGGCATTTTCCCAACCGCTAGCCACGAGTAGATTGCGTAGTGATGCCTCGGTCAGGTTTTTATTGATAGAAATTATTCTACCTAGAACGTCTTTGATAGTATCTGTTGTCATATTCCTAGTTTACCTCACC
>CAYJDH010000002.1:46413-73654 GCA_964368915.1 uncultured Candidatus Saccharibacteria bacterium | reverse complement strand
ATGCTTGGATAGCTCAGTTGGTAGAGCGCTTCCCTGAAGAGGAATAGGTCCCCAGTTCGAGCCTGGGTCCAAGCACCACAAAATAAAAACTATCGATATTCTCGATAGTTTTTATTTTATTTATCTAAATGCTTTTTACTTTGATCTTTGCTTGTCTTGCTTTGTCTACCTTTGGCATTCTGATGATGAGTAGCCCATGCTTCTCGACTGCCTCTGCCTCCTCGATCTCTATCTCATGAGGGAGTAATATGGTACGAGAAAAGTTACCCCAGTACAACTCACGATAGAAATAGTCATCATCTGCCACTTGTCCATTAGCCTCACGGCGACCCTTGATAGTTACCATATCACGAGTGATAGATAGATGCAGGTCTTCAGGTTTTACTCCTGCTACCATAGCTTCAATTATTATTTCTGTGCCTGTCTGGTATACATCAACAGATAGCTCGCCGACCTCTTCTTCATACTCGTCCTCAACAGCAACATGTGCTGGTCTCTTAACAGCTTTTGTCTCAGGGGCACTGCGACGAGTTTTCATTGGCATCTCGTCCTCATCATCCATCTCGTCACTATTAATATCGATGATGTCCTCGTCATCATCTTCTACTGTTATAGACCCAGCGAGTCTTTCAAAAAAAGTTTTTTTGTCTTTGAGCATGTTGAAATAAAATTATTCTAATACTTGTAGTATATAGACAATATTTACTCGTTACTAGACAAAAATCAAATCTAACTGTGGATAGAGAATGTCCTAGTGTTTTGTTTTTAAATATTTTAAATGCTAGTATTAATTTAGTACTGCGTTCGTGGTACATCTTCTCGAGGAGAAATCTGATGAAAGTGATTCGTGTTTTAGGGCTCCTACTCGTAGGGCTCGTCTGCTCTTTTTTGCTGGTGCTAGCCCCGGACCTCGGTTCGGGACTGAAAGCGTACGGGACGAATGTCACGTGGCTCAGTGTCTGCTCCCTCATGGGGGTCGGCTGGGTGATTTCGATGCTGTTCGACCAACCTTTTTTGAAGCGCTGGGTTAGTCGTTTACATTTTTCGCCGGCGTTTGTTGTTGCGATTATCGCAGCGATGTCAATCGCTATGTTGTTCGGAGGGGTTTCGATTCTTGTCTTTGACTCGTACGGACCTGCTCCGGTAACGAATGAGGAGATTACTCGTCTTGTCGGACTGCTCACTTTTGCCATCGCCGTCGCGGCGATACATACCTGGGTCGTACCGTTCCGCTATGGTGGCAAAGCTCCTTTGCGTGGAGCAGCTGCTTAACGCGAAAGCTGGCGCGGTCAAAAAGGCGACTTTCGGGCCGCCTTTTTTCTTTTGATATTTTATTGGATAGGCCAAGGCTCAATAATTAGGTCCTTGTTTTCATTTTCAAAGTATTGCCACAGCTCCTCAGTGATGAATGGCATGAATGGATGCAAGGTGATAATATTTTCACGCAATATAGTGACTAGCAATACTTTCGCAGAGTCAGCATCCTCATTGTTTTGAATACGTAGTTTATGTGTCTCGATTATCACATCGCAAAATGTCTTCCAAAAATAGTCATATATTTTCTCGCTGGCGATGTGTAGCTTGTATTCCTCTATATCAGTCGTTATCTCTTTTAACTTTTCTTGCCAAGCTTTGTACAGATTTGCATCTATTTCGTTTAGGGGGGTATCATATTTTATACCTTCACACTTTTCAAATACAAAACGTGTAGCATTCCAGATTTTGTTAGCAAAAAGCTTGTAGGCTTTTACTTTATCTTCTGATAATTTTAAGTCATTTCCAGGACCGTTTCCAACAATCAGCGCCATACGGAGTGCGTCAGTTCCAAATTTGTCTGACAATTCACGAGGGTCTAGTACATTGCCAATAGATTTACTCATTTTGCGACCCTCTTTGTCGCGGATTAGGCCGTGAAGATAAACATTTTCAAAAGGTATTTGATTTAAAACATATTTTGAAAACAGTACCATGCGAGCCACCCAGAAAAATAGTATGTCATGCCCAGTCTCCAGCATTTGTGTAGGGTGGAACTTTTTAACGTCCTCCAATTTGTTTGGCCATCCGAGAGTTGAGAATGTCCACAGTCCTGACGAGAACCATGTATCCAAAGTGTCCTCGTCTTGTACATACTCAGGGTTGTTAGGGTTATCACCAACAGCAACTATGTTTTGCTCTTTGTCATACCACACCGGGATGCGATGTCCGTACCAGATCTGTCTACTGATACACCAGTCACGCAAGTTTTCTATCCAGTGATAATATACTTTTTCATATCTGTCCGGCATTATTTTGATGCCATCTTGTGCAACTGCTTCACGCATTAGATTTTTGAGTGTTGTGGTCTTTCCAAAATGTGTGAATTCTTTGTTTACAGCTACGAACCATTGACTCATTATTTGAGGTTCGATTGTGCCGCCAGTTCTCTCGGCTGTTGATATGTTATGTGTATAGTCCTCGATTTTTTCTACCAGTCCTTTTGATTGTAACTTTTCAACTATTTTCTCTCTGGCCTCAGATATTTTCATACCTGCGAACTCTTGTGCCACAGGGAGTAGCTTGCCGTATTTGTCTATTATCTGCTCATAGTCCAAGTTATATTTTTGTGCCAACTCAAAATCCACCACAGAGTGCCATGGAGTGATAGTCATTACCCCAGTACCAAATTCAGGGTCAACTGACTCATCTTTTATTATTGTGGCATCAATAGGACCGTTGATCCACTCTACTGTTAATTTGTCCCCGTGTTTGTATTCTGCATATCTAGCATCATTTGGGTGCATCACTACATATTTGTCTCCAAACTTTGTCTCGGGGCGAGCAGTACCAATAGTAAATGGTCCGTATTTGAAATAGTAGAACTTTGTTTTCTCTTCTTTGTACACTATCTCATCATCACTGATTGTTGTTTGGCCTTTTGTGTCCCAGTTTACAATGCGCCCACCTTTGTATATCAGTCCATCTTCATACATTTTTTTGAAAACTGTATTTACTGCTACGTTTCTTTCGTTATCAAGTGTAAAAGCAAGTCTTGACCAGTCTAATGATGCGCCCATAGATTTAAACTGAGAGATGATAGTAGTCTGACTCTCCATTGCAAACTCGTTGATGCGGCGCAACATCTCCTCGCGACCTATTTCAAATCTATTTTTACCTTCTTCCTTGTATATTTTCTTTTCCACCACTGATTGTGTTGCTATTGCTGCGTGATCAGTACCAGGGAGCCACAGAGTCTCATATCCACGCATGCGTTTGTATCTCACAATAGTGTCCTGTATTGCCAACATTATTGCGTGACCAGCATGCAGTGTCCCGGTTACATTTGGGGGTGGCAATATAATGGTATAAGTCTCTCCATTTTTGTTTGGTTGATTTTCAGGCTTTAAATACCCAGAGTCCTCCCATTTCTTGTATATTGCTGGCTCGACGCTCTTTGCATCATAGGGCTTTTTCAAATTTTCTATATTTGTATTCATACACCAATACTAACATATACAATATATATGTATAAAGTGTCCTAATTTTGTATTTCGTCTATATATTGTGTTAGTATGGTCAGACTAAAAGATTTTAAAATGCAAAAAACACAATCAAAGATAAGTAAGGCCGACAGCAATCATATATTCAAAAAAGTAAAAGCTAAAAAAGGAGTAGACGGGCTGGGGCTATTTGCGGCTGAGGATATCAAAAAAGGCGAGATCATAATCGAGTACACTGGCAACATATTGTTAGGCAAAGAGTCTCGTGAGGCCAAGGCAAACATGTATCTGTTCGAGATCCACAGAGACAAGACTATAGACGGGTCTCCAAGGTGGAATCTGGCGAGATATTGCAACCACAGTTGTGATGGTAATGCAGAGAGCGAGATCAAAAAGGGACGCGTATTTATAATCGCTATAAAAAATATAAAAGAGGGCGATGAGATAGTGTATGACTATGGCAAGGAGTTCTTTGAAGAGTACATTGCTCCGAAAGGCTGCATGTGTGGTACCAAAAAGTGTAAAAAACCGAGACAGTAGATATATAGGGTGTTATACTTTGGGGTAATATGGCATTAGAAACTACGGCCCCATTTAGGCCTATAGATAGGATACCCGAGCCAACTGAAATTTACGATTTTAGTCAGTATCAAACACAACTAGAAAAAGAAATAGAGCACGCTGATGTTTTGTGGGGGTTTGCTTTCCAAACATATAAAAGCAATCTGGAGTTAGATCCGAGCGGAGCCGCTGTTATTTATAATGAAGAGTTAACAGGTCTAGTTATAAAAGGTTTAAAAGACGTAAAGATACCGTCTGATGTCGACATAGATGCTATTGATCCAACTGTAAAAACAAAAGAAGAAAAAAAGAAAATTAAAAATGAGTTTAAGGAAATAAGGAAATCAAAAAAAGAAGCCATAGACTCACTTCGCTTAAAGTCTCCACTTAAATCAAACGATATAAATAAAGAGGCGCAAGAAAATACTTTAGAAAAAATAGCTGAGAGAAATAGGGTGAGTCTCGGGAAAATTAGATCTGCGGTAGGAACATCTTATAAAAGCATTGCAAAAGTTTTAGGAGATATAGAAAAAAGGAAAAACGAAGGTAAGAAAATCTCAGACGCAGAGAGGATAGTTTTTGAAGAAGAGGTTAGTCGCAACTTGTCAGAGTATCAAACAAGTATGGCTAGCCTCGATAGGTTAATGAGTATACCGTCCACTGACAGAGCTTGTCTTATGTTAGAGGGGTCGGCTGTTCCAGACTCAGAGCAAATTAAATTTGTAGATACTATCAACACTATAAAAACCCAGGTTGAGGGCGTCGGTCCAGCAGATCCTAATTCTATTTTAGTAAAGATTAAAACTTCACTAGACAAGCCATTTGATGAAACAAAAGAAAAGTTTGTAAAAGCTGCTGAGTCCATGGATGCTATCACAAAGCAACTACAAAAAATCCAGTCAGACATAGAAGAAGAAATAAAGAAAGAGAAAAAAGTTGATCCAGATAATCAGGCCGATTTTTTAATGCTTATAAGTATAGAAGAGTCTAATCTTGAGCTAACTAGGATTGATTTTGCAAATGCTTGGGTAAAGCTCGGGGCAGACTTGATGGCAATAGGAGAATTGCCAACACCAAAGCAATTTGGGCAACATGATGCCCTTGAGAGCAGAGATAATTATTTGCGAAATGACCTTATTGTTAAGTTAAAAGAAAAAGTTAACGGGCATACTTCTCCGAAAGATCAACGGGAGAATGCAAAATCTCTAAATACGCGTGTGAGTGATATAGAAAAAATGATGAAGACTGATTATGACGGCTTAGAGATAGGAAAGGGATATGCAGACAGCCAAAAAGAGACGTACAGAATACTCATAGACGTAGAGGAGATTGCTATCGCTGATATGGAGGAGGAGTTAACACATTTAACACCCGTTGTAGACGATCCAACAAAAACAATGATCGAAGGTGTGGTGTTGAGATCTAAAGAGAGAATAGAAAAAGCTAAAGAAAAAGTAGAAAAGAAAAGAGTTGCTAAAGAGAAAGAAATACAAGAAAAATTTGAGTCAATAGATAAAGGTATAGAAGAAGTTGAGAGCAGGCTAAGAGATATAGCAAGAAAAGATGCAGAGGGTAAGAATCAGTTTGAGGAAAACAAAGAGCGTGCCGGAGTGTTACAAAAACTTTGGACATCAACTAAAAAGTATGACGGCGGCACAAAATACCAAGACCACGCATCTATGGTTGATACTTTGTTTGACCCAAGAGAGGACGCTAATAAAGTAAAACAGTGGATAAAAGATTTACCAGAAACAAATGAAGGAGAGTTAAAGTTAAAAAAGAAAATGATGAAGAAAGCTCGTCGTTTATCTAGAAGAATAACCTCAGCGAAGTGGAGACATTATTTTTCAATGGATACAAAAAATCAAGCAAAGTATTGGGGAGATATGGCGAGGAATAAAACTTTTGACATAATGGGGAATGTTGTAGATAGAATTGTTTACCCATAGTTAACTAAAAAAGCTTAATATATTAATTTGCAAATGCAAAGCATTCGCATTTAGTAAATATGAGTTATCCACAAGTAAACATGTGCAAAAGTATTGTGTGAATTTTTAAGCATGTGATACTTGAATGGAGAGTGATACGATCATGGTCAAATCAATGCTAGCACTCTCGCAAAAAAATTTACATTACATATACTATGGCAGTAACAAAAAAGAAAACAGCTAAAAAAGTTGCGAAGAAATCTCCAGCTAGAAAGGTTGCTAAAAAAGCAGTTAAGAAAACTGCTAAGAAGGCAGTCAAGAAAGCAGCAAAGAAATCTCCAGCTAAAAAAGCTGCTAAAAGAAAATAGTTTTAAACACGATTTTCTAACAAAGCCCTCGCATCCCACGCGGGGGTTTTGTATACTATAAAATACAAATGATGTTCGACACTCAATCCTATATGAATATAGGTCTCGATATAGGTGATACAGGTATAAAACTCGTCGAGTTGTACAGGCGAGGCGACTCTTTACAGCTCGGCACATATGCTGAGGTTATGCTCGGCACATACTCTGGACGTGAAGCAGGAGAGATAACTAGGCTCGGGGAAGAGAAATTGAGATATGCAGTAAAAGACGCTTATACTGGAGCAAAAGCTGTTGCAAAAAATATAACAGTAGGTTTGTCCATGGGTTCATGTCAGTTGATACATCTCACTCTTCCTCGTGCAGCGGAGAGCATATTAGACACAGTTGTCCCCATCGAAGTCAGGAGATATGTGTCTATACCATATTCAGAGTTGATAGTATCATATGAAAAATTGCCACTTCACCCTCATCAAAAAGAAGACAGTCTCAATATTTTAGTATTAGCGGCAAAACAAAGTTCGGTTGATATGTTGCATCGTGTAGTTGATAATATAGTGCCTGAAGCAGAGGTGATAATAGAGCCGGGTATATTTGGAGCTCTCCGATCTATACCATTAGATAAAAACAAAGTTAGTCTGGTTATCGATCTCGGTGCAACATTAACAACAGTTGCATTTGTATATGAAGGTGTATTGTATGGAGTTGAGACGACAATGAAAGGTGTGTACAGTATTACCGAGCATATAAAAGAGTCTCTCGGCATGACATTTACTGAGGCAGAACTTATGAAAAAGGAATATGGCATACTCGGTTCTCCTGCTCAGCCGCTACTACGTGATGTGGCCGTATTTGCTGCTAGGAGGGTGATAGAAGAAGTTATACACATACGTTCTCGCTTCGAGACGAGGTATACTACTACATGTACAGACATATGGTTAACGGGAGGAGGTGCTCGTACAAAAGGCATACAGGAATTGTTTACTCAGGAGACGGGGCTAGATGTAAAAATAGCTCGCCCATTTGAAAGAGTAGAGATACCTAA
Source organism: uncultured Candidatus Saccharibacteria bacterium (assembly GCA_964368915.1). Classification (GTDB taxonomy): domain Bacteria; phylum Patescibacteriota; class Minisyncoccia; order Phycocordibacterales; family UBA5272; genus JAUPVO01. The sequence continues at coordinate 66,279 of CAYJDH010000002.1, read as the reverse complement.
AACCTTAGAAGAAAATCTTTTAGAAGGTTCACCAAGTTTCTCACATGCTATAGGTTTAGCTATGTCACGTTTAATTTAATTTTATGCCACCACTAAGAACAACAACTTTTGTCGCAAAGCCAGCCAACACAGTGTTAGAGGCAAAACCAGTCGATCCATTTTTCATATTAGGATGTGTTTTTGTTGGAGCCTCATTACTTTTTACTCTTTCTGCTTATGGTTATGGGTTAATAACAGAGTCTAATACAGCAAAGATACAAGGTGAAATACAAAATATAGAGCAAGATCTCAAAAAATATCCACTGCAGGACATGCTCGATTTTAATACAAAGATGACTACTGTTCAGACATTGCTTCGCAATCATACTTTCCCAGAGACAATATTCGCAGCACTCAGTAGTGGGGTAGAGAAAAATGTCTATTATAATAGTTTTAGTTTGACGTATTCTCCTGGCGTTGGACATACATTAGTATTGTCGGCTATTGCGCCGGACTACGCATCTGTTGCTAGACAGATAGATGCTTTGAAAAATACAGCATATGGCTCACTATTTAAAAATGTAGAGATGGTGTCTTTGGGGGATAGCCAATTCGGAGGTAAATTGGTAGATGTACGCATAACGGTAGCAGGTAGCCTGAGGAAATTTGATTTGCCTACTACTGTCAGATCTGTTGGCGGTGCTGGTAACAAATTGCCAGCTGCCGTAACAGCACCTACTAATCTAGGTACTCCGTCTGTTAGAATAGATACACCTGTACCACCATCTGAGACAACAGCTCCAGCTACAACAACTAATACATCACAAGAAAATCTATGAAACAATCATACATAAATCTAGCACTGTTCGCACTTGGGGGAATTATAATGTGGTTCTTTGCTTTCCCTTTGTACGCTGGAAGTGGGCAAAGTATTCTAAACAGAAAATCAGTGATAGATTTTAATAAAGAGAGCGCTCAAAAACAAGATGAATTAAAGTTGGCAAAAAAGTTGCAAGAGAGAGCCGCAGAAGAGACAGCCGCTTATGAGAGTATAGATGTTGAATTAAAAGACAAAGTAAATAAAATGATATTTACAACAGTAGATATCCCTAGACTTTTTAATGACATAACTATATTGGTTGAAAAATCTGGGTTAAAAATGGGAAGCATAAGCTATGCCAAGACTTCTTCACCAGATGGACTGACACAGTTAAACTCATACAAGATAAACTTGAGTGTTAGTGGAGACTATTTAAAGTTTAGAGAGTTTATGAAGTCGATGCAAAATAGTTTGCAACTATACAGGATAAGCTCTATGTTTTTCACATCTACAAAGTCCACAGACACTAGGAATAGCCAAGACTCAAACGGTATATCTGGAGGTCAAAAGTTTAATATAGTTTTCGATGTTTATGAATTTAAAAATTAATAATTAATATGAAAATAAATTTTGATTTTTTGAATAATGTAAAGCTCGTCATATCAGGAGGGACGCTGATTATACTTTTAACGTTGACTGGATATATAGTTTACACTCAGGTTAATGATGAGGTTGTTTTGGGAGGCTCAACATTACAAGGTGAATTTTTCAACATGATTAGCAAATTTAATACAGAGAACATACGTTTTGAAAATGCCAATCAGATTTTGCGTGAGGCTACAGAGGATATGAGCTCAACAAAGAATTTTATTTGCCCTATAGATGCTGACGATCCAAAAGGTGAGAGATGTCCACTCGGTGCCGGAGAGAGATCTGACCCATTTGCTCCATAAAAAGTTTTTATGTTAATCATCAACGAATTAGTACGAGCTGGTGTGATTAACGATTTGATGGCTCGTGACGCTGAGCTGTCTTTTACTAGTGGTCAGACTGTAACAATAGACGAAGCATTGGCACAGAGAGGTATACAAGGAGAGGTGCTGCGAGCTAAACGCGCTGAGATGTACGGACTGTCAGAGTATACAAAGTCTATTTTTGTCGATCCAGAAGCAGCAAGTCTAATACCAGAGGAGATAGTGAGGCGCACACATGCTTTGCCTATAGAGACAGTACAAAAACGAGACCATGTTCTCATCGGTATAGTTGACCCAGAGATACCGGATGCATTGGATATATTACAAACTACACTGGGAAATAAAAACGCAAGATACCGTTTGGTGGTGATAACATATCCACAGTTTTTAGAAGGTCTCGAAAGTTATCTCAATTCGCAAAAGGTTCAAATGGGAGATGAGTCTATAAATTTAAAATCTCCTAGCATGTTGCTAGAGGCTGTTACAAAAGATGTTCCAAAAGACGACGGAGAAGAGGAGGATATAGATTTGACGTCCATAGATGGCACCATAACACCAGAATTAAAAAATGAGTCAGTTGGGGTTATCGTGAACACCTTGATACGTCATGCCATAGATGAATCTGCCTCAGATATACACATAGAACCAGGAGATAAAAATATGAGAATACGTATGCGTATAGACGGTATATTGGAAGAGGTAATTTCTTTCCCTGCATACATAGAGCAGACAATAACAGCGAGATTTAAAATACTTTCTAATATGAGGCTGGATGAAAAAAGAAAACCTCAAGACGGACGCTTTTCTTCAAAACTCGATAGTCACAAAATAGATTTTCGTGTGTCAGTAATGCCATCTTATTATGGCGAGAAAGTGGTTATACGTATTCTTGACTCGTTTAGGGGTGTAAAGCCACTCAATGAAATTGGTTTTTCAGAGGCGCATCTAAAGGATATACGTCGCGCTCTAGAGAGGCCGTACGGTATGGTGCTAATATCCGGTCCAACAGGATCAGGAAAGACAACTACGCTTTACTCGATGTTAAATGAGATAGATAGAAAGACACGCAATGTGGTCTCTCTCGAGGATCCGGTAGAGTACAACCTGGGTGACGTCACACAGTCACAGATATTCCCAGAGATCGGGTACACATTTGCAACAGGATTGCGTTCTATACTCCGCCAGGACCCAGATGTGATTATGGTAGGAGAGATACGTGACGCAGAGACGGCTCAACTCGCTATTCAGGCAGCACTCACAGGGCATTTGGTATTTTCTACTATTCACACCAACAACGCAGCAGGTGTCATATCTCGTCTCAAAGATATGAATGTTGATCCGTATCTGATAGCTCCGACATTATGTCTCGCTGTCGCACAGCGTCTGGTCCGTAAAATTAGTCCTTCATCTGAAAATCCTATAGCAATGGATCCAGCAAAGAAGGCTTTGATAGATGAGGCATTTAAAGATTATCCAGAAGAATTTAAAAAAGATTTGAAACTAGATCGCCCACTGCATGAAGCCATACCTTCTCCTATGAGTCCTACAGGATTAAAAGGTCGTATGGCAGTGGTAGAGACTATGTATATAGAGGACGACATACAAGAGGCAATACTCAACAACAAAACTGATGATGAGTTGTGGGCCTTGGCAGCAAAGAGAGGAGCTATATCCATACAACAAGATGCTATTTTAAAGTCGATGGATGGTCTTGTGCCTTTTGTGGAAATCAACTCACTTTAGTACTAGTCATTAGTATATACTGTCAGTATGGATAGCGCTCAATTACTCGATACTATTATTATGTCCCTCGTGAAGGAGACTGGCTCAGATATACATCTCGTGAGCGGTGTGTACCCTGCTATCAGAGTACATAGTGAGATACTACCTCTTACAAAATTAAAAATACTTGATCCCACTGACACACTCGGTTGTTTGCGTGAGATGATCAATGACACTCAATATGAGATGTTGATACACAATCAGCAGTTGGATTTTGCATACACACATCGTGGAGAATATCGCCTTCGTGGCAATGCATTTTTTCAAAAAGGTAGTATAGCTGTTGTTATGCGCCTCATAACAAAGATCAAATCTCTCGGTGATCTTAACTTACCAGAGGTGTTGCTAGACTTTGCACACAGAAAACAGGGATTCTTTTTGGTGGTGGGTCCTGTAGGTCAAGGCAAGACCTCTACTTTAGCTGCTATGATAGATGACATAAATCAAAAAGATAGAAAAATGATAGTGACTATCGAGGACCCGATAGAATATATTTATGAGCCAAAAAATAGTTATATAATGCAACGTGAAGTTGGTTTTGATACTTTAGATTTTGAGTCAGGATTGCATGCTTCATTTAGACAAGACATAGATGTTTTGCTTATCGGTGAGATGCGTAATACAGAGACTATGCGTGCGGCCGTCACTGCCGCTGAGACTGGGCATCTAGTATTTTCTACGCTTCATACCAACTCTGCTAGTCAGACTATTGATCGTATTATTGATAGTTTCCCAGCTGAGCAACAAGGTCAGATCAGATCGCAATTGGCGGCCTCTCTCATTGGTATTTTTTCTCAGCGCTTGATACCAAAAATAGGAGGAGGACTAGTGCCAGCTTATGAGTTACTAGTTGCTACTCCAGCTGTGCAAAACTTGATTAGAGAAAAAAGGACTTTTGAAATAGATACAGTTATAGAGACAGGTAGAGAGTATGGTATGATCAATTTTGATAGCTGTCTTTCTGACCTTGTTAGGCGGGGGGATATCACACTCGAGTCAGCGATGAGAATAGCCAAAAATCCAAAAGTGTTTGGTGAGATGCTGTAACATATGAAGTTTAACTATAAAATTTTCAACAAGGACACACAGATGGTAGAGGGTACAGCTGAGGCTGCCTCAAAAGACGATCTGATAAACAAGCTTCAAAGTGAGGGGAATATCATAGTCTCCGTCGAAGACGCGCCATCAGACATGTCGTCTAGTTTTTTTGAGAGACTAACAGAGAGCATATCTGAGAAAGATGTGGTGATGGCTTCAAAGCAGTTAGCGACACTTATTTCTGGTGGTATACAGGCCTTGCGCAGCTTTCGTCTGATGGCATCCGAGAGCTCATCAAAAGCTCTCGGGAAAAGATTTACCATTATTGCTGATGATGTTCAGTCCGGTATACCTGTTTACAAGGCTCTTTCTCGCCATCCAGATGTTTTTAACAATTTTTATATATCAATGGTTCATGCTGGTGAGGAGTCTGGTAAGTTGCGCGAAGTATTAGAATATCTCGCTGACTATTTAGAGCGTAATTATGAATTAATGCAGAAGACAAAAAAAGCATTAACATATCCTACTTTTGTTATTTTTACTTTTATCGCAGTGATGTTAATCATGTCTGTATTTGTTTTGCCAAAGCTTGCCGAACTCCTAACACAACAAGGTCAAGCCTTGCCGGTGTACACTCAGGCTATAGTTGACTTCAGTGCATTTATTATCGCTTACTGGTGGATGATAATACCAGCGATTATTATATTGGTGTATTATCTGGTCACATATATCAAAACTCCAAATGGTAAAGCTTACTTTGATAATTTTAAACTGCGCATCCCAGCAATAAGCAATCTGTACAAAAAGCTTTATCTATCTCGTATGTCAGACAATATAGAGACAATGCTCGCATCGGGCGTACCTATAGTTCAAGCTTTACAGATAACGAGTGAGGTAGTGGATAATTATGTTTTTAGAAAAATGCTAGAGCGTATAGAGAGCAAGGTCCGTCAAGGTAAATTACTATCTGTTGCTTTTAGTGAGGAGCCTCTCATACCGACAGTTATGGTTCAGATGACAAGAATAGGTGAGGAGACTGGAGAGCTTGGTTACATGTTGAAAAATTTATCAAAGTTCTATAAGAGGGAACTTGAGCAGACTATTGAGAGCACACTGGCATTACTCGAGCCTGTGATGATAGTTGTGATGGGTCTCGGTGTGGGTATACTTGTGTTGTCAGTATTGTCGCCAATGTACAACCTAACAACATCTATACAATAGTTTTTGTGGATAAGTTTTGTTCTTAATAGGTCTTTGGTTTTATACTTAGGATAAGTTTTTATGAACAGTAATACCATTATGCAAAAAAATAAAAAACAAATTAGAGGATTCACTTTGCTCGAGTTGATTGTGGTGATAGCTATTGTGGGAGTTTTGTCTGTTATCATCCTTCCATCATTTACAACAGCACTTGCTCGTTCACGAGACGGTAGAAAGATCTCAGAGTTAGTCGGCATACAAAAGTCTCTCGCACAGTGGGCCAACAATAACAATGGTAGATACCCCGCAACGTCAACAATGCCAACAAAGGCTGCTGGTTGTAATGGTGCTGTTACTTCGCTTTGCGCCCTTGTGACACATAACATCACTACGAAGTTACCAGACGGAGCATTCAATGGCAGTGGTCCAGCAGGAGTGGGAACATTATATAACTATGCAGGTGTTGCTTGTTTTGTTGGAGGACTATGCCAGTCGTATCAGCTTTGGGTTGACCTTGAAAAGACTAATCAAGCCCTAGCTAGTGACTCTGATGCAACGCCTACCGCGACCACCACATGGAGAGGTGTAGATTGGGGTGCGAGTGGTATGATATTGCCTGTTACTGCGAGTGTTACAGTGGGAGATGTAGAAACTTGTACTGGCACTGCAAATACTTGTATATTTGATATGCGTCCGTAATTTAATATATTTAAAAATAAAATCTCACAAATTATTTGTGAGATTTTATTTTGTATGTGTATAACAGCGAGTTTATTTTTTTGTTTATGAGTATACTTAGTATTAGTAATCGAAAGATTATAAATTTATAATTAAAAAAGTATGATTAAAAACAAAACATCACTGCGCGGCTTTACTCTCCTAGAGCTTATCGTGGTGATTGCTATTATCGGTGTTCTATCTGTTATCATTTTACCTTCATTTACAACAGCACTCGCTCGTTCACGTGATGGTAGAAAGATCTCAGAGTTACGTGGTATACAGGCAAGCTTGATACAGTGGGCACAAAACAACAATGGATTGTACCCAGGAGACTACATGTTGGCAACTCCAACCTCAGCGGCTACATGCTCTACATCTACATCTTACGCTACATCCTCTTTCTGTGCACTTATTTCTGCAGGAATAGAGACTCGCTTACCTTCAGGAGTTTGGTATAACTCTCTGAGCACAGGTTCAAGCACATATAACTATGATGGAGTAGCTTGTTCTTCTACAACATTCCTTTGTCAGTCATATCAGCTTTGGACAAATTTAGAGCAAACCAACACAGCTCTTTCTGCTGACGCAGACGCGTCTAGCACCTCTGCTAGCGTTTGGGGTTCTAGCATATTCTTAACTGCTGGTACTTTTGCATCAACTGGTACAGTTCCTAGAGCAGACATAGAGACTTGTAACGGTGGGTTCAACTGTATCTTCGACTTAGTTCCATAATCGTTTCTTAAAAAGAATAACAACGTGAACATATTATTTGCTTTTGTCTTTGGTGCTGCGCTTGGGAGTTTCGCGAACCTCTGTGCAGACAGACTACGGGTCAAATCCGTTTGGACAGGCAGAAGTGAGTGTATGTCATGCGGAAAAAAGCTCTCCCCAGGGGAGCTTTTTCCCATATTGTCATTCCTGTTGATCAGAGGTAAATGTAAATCATGTGGGTCAAAGTTATCACCGATGTATTTGTATAGTGAGATACTTTCTGGAGCTTTAGTGGCTCTCGCATATGTTGTGGCTGTGTCTCTACCTTTTACTTTCCCTGTACAATTAATTATATTTTTAGTTACATCTTTTGTGATTTGTCTGTCTATGATAATTATTATCTATGACATCAGACATACTATCGTTCCTGTTGAAGTGGTCTCTATATTGATAGTGACCGGGTTACTTTTGACTGCCGCGAGGGCGTTTATGTACGGATTCAATGCTTATGATGTTTTGTCTGGTGTCATTGTTGCTACTCCATTTGCCATTCTTTACGCAGTATCAAAAGGTAAATGGTTGGGTATGGGGGACATACTCGTTTATATTGCTTTTGGATTCATACTTGGACTGCCATTTGGTATCACAATGTTCCTCTATTCTGTGTGGTTAGGGGCATTTGTAGCTGTGTTACTAATGATATTTCATGGTGACAAATACGGCATGAAAAGCGAGATGCCTTTCACTCCATTTATAATAATTGCAGCTCTGTTAGTATGGTACACTCAAACTGATATACTCAACCTGCATGAGATTATTTATTAAATTCAAAAACAGATTACGTGGTTTCTCTCTCCTTGAGATGGTGATATCTATGAGTATTATCTCGATAATGTCCATCACTCTCTATGGCAGCTACCCATCTATGAACAAGTTCGTAAGTTACGCTACAGCTATTAATGATTTTGCTTCGCAGATAAAGGAGATACAGATATACGGAGCTTCTCGTGGTGGAGACAACTCGAAAGGTGATGGTATATACATAGCCACCAGTACACCTTATAACTATTATCTTTTTAACGACGCCATCAACTCATCGTCTACCACCACAGGTATAGGTACATCAAATCTAAGATGGGACGGTGCGTCTCTCGAGCCAACAACAACCAAATCTTTTCTCAATTCTACATACATAACTAGACTTTGTTACAACAACTCTTTTACTTATACAACAGGGGTGGCCGTTGAGAGCGGTACCTATACATGCAATATATCAAATATCATGTTGACGTTTTCTCGTCCAAAACTAAATGCTAATATCGCCTATGTCCCAAGTGGTGGAGCGACTACTACCGCAGATAGAATATGTCTTGAGATGGGGCAAGTTGGTGTCAGCACCAGCACACAACAGAGGTCTATAGTTGTTAAGTCCTCTGGACAGATAATAGTACAGAAAACACGATGCACTCCATAGCTTTTGTATAGTAAACTATAAACATGACTTTGCTCTCAATCAAAAAAACAAAGAACCACAAACCTCATCGAGGTTTTACTTTGGTTGAGTTGATGGTAGCCGTATCACTATTTTCATTTGTGGCTCTGATGGTTGGCAGTATAGTTTTCAGTGCTAATGCTATCAATGACAGACTGGCTGCCAGTCGTGCGGTATACGAGGCTATTAATTTAGTTTTAGATGATATGTCTCGCGAGATATCTCAAGGTACAAAATATCGCTGTTTGCCAGTAAATGAGTTTGATGGTGCGCTGTATTCAATTCCAGAAAACATAAATCAGACAAGAGACTGTGACAATACAGAGATAGGTATAGCGTTTAAACCATCTGAATACAGCTCATACGCAACAACCACAACATCCACACCTTCTCCTTTTGAAAATCAATCACCTCTGGTGGGATATGTTTTGGAAAATGGTGCAATAAGAAGATATATAGGTATAGTAGATGTTGACCCATCAACTGGTAAGGTTACCGATCCCGGGGGAGTTTTTGGAAGAGGGGGAACAGATAGTCTTTACTCTCCAGGCAGCAGGGGTAAAAATGAAATTATCAGCCCAGCAAATGTGACAATAACAAAGTTCTCGATAACAGCTACTAATACATTGTCATATGTAGAGGACAGCAGCAATATAGGTCAAGCATATGTACAAGTTGTAATAGAGGGACAAACGAACACAAAACCAATAGTACCGTTTTCTGTGCAGGCGACGATCACACAGCGTGAGCCTGAAAATTAATATATGAAAAATATCTTTAAAATTAAAAAAATGAGAGGGTTTGCGATGGTGGAGGCCATGGTAGCCATAACAATACTTTTGGTTGTTGTTACTGCTCCTCTCACTCTCGCATATCAAATAGAAAAGAGGTCTAGGATAGCCAGCACCAGAGCACAGGCAACATATCTAGCAACCGAAGGTATAGAGCTAATGATATTTTTCAGAAAATCCCTGGAGACGTATTGTATAACTTATCCTGGTATCGGAGAGTGTGCACAGGGAACGTCGGCTGCAACCACGTCCTTTGCTATGTTCCTATCCAAGATGTCGACTACATGTTTAGACAGTGGTACATGTCGTTTTGACAAGACTAGTTTTGATCCGAACACTGCGCTTTACCTTGATAACCCTAGCTGCACCTTGCTGTATCGCAACTCCTTTGGTGAATACGTTTGTAGTCAAACCGCTACTAGTACGAGATTTTCTAGATATTTAACACTCACTAGGACAGATAGATGGACAGATAGATCGGCCGCTAATCAATGGTACACAGGTGTAAAGATTGTCTCTACTGTGTGTTATGACAATGGTATATGCAATGATAAAATACAATTAACCTCATATGTCTATCAATAAATTTAAAAATAAAAATAGAGGGTTTGTTCTCGGTATTGCTATGATAGTTTTGACTGTGTTGCTCACTCTCTCTATATCAATCACAATCATACTGTTGCGTGATCTAAAGGGGAGTAACATCAGCTATGATACCAGAGTGGCTAGCGCCCTGGCTGACTCGGCGTTAATGTGTGCAGAATCAATATTTAAGAACTTTAAGAGTAACACTAATGATAGAAGTCTGTTCCCTATAGATATGTCTGAGGCACCGAATACGCATTTTAATATTTCTGGTAAGTTTGCATATGTTGACCCTGCTACTGTTGGGTGTTTTGATGTCCCTATTTTCCCTGCATCTGTTCAGGCTGGTGCAGCCCCTGCAACAGGCACTCTGTCTACAACTGATTACAAGAGTACTACGACCATAACATATTCCACAGTCGGGGCTTATTCACAGGGGACAAAAGTTTGGACACAGATTAAAAGAAATGATTTTGCTCGGTCTGCGTGCGCCGAAATAGAGATGCATACTACATCTACAGGTGCAGTGCTGATAATAGGACGTGGCAAGGTCCCCTGTGACTCCACATCCCGAGTCGAGCGTGTGGTAGTAAAAAGATACAATTAAATTTGCTATAATACAGCAATATGGCAGGAGAGAATGGTGATATAAAGAAATTGTTGGCATTGCGTGCCGAGCTGGACAAACACAGGCATTTGTATCATGTTTTAGACAAGCCGAGTATCAGCGATGAGGTCTATGACAGCATGATGACAGAGCTGTCAGATTTGGAAAACAAATACCCAGAATACAGAGACAAAAATTCACCCACAGCGCGTATCGGTGGTGACGTGCTCGATGGTTTTAAAAAAGTTAAACACGAAACCAGACAGTGGAGTTTTGATAATGTTTTTTCATATGATGAGTTAAAAAGTTGGGAAGATAGGAATATTAAAATATTAGAAAAAGATAATATTAAAATCAAACCAAATTATATTTGTGAGCTAAAAATAGACGGATTAAAAGTGGTACTGACTTACAAATCTGGAGAGCTAGTAATGGCAGCAACTCGTGGTGATGGTGAGGTGGGCGAGGATGTGACGCACAATGTTCGCACTATAAAGTCTATACCATTAGAGCTGGATAAAAAGATAGACATGATAGTTGTCGGTGAATGCTGGATAAAGAAACGTGATTTAGAAAAGTTCAACCAACAGTTAGTTAAGGACGGTGAGGAAGAGTATGCTAATCCGCGCAACTTGGCAGCAGGCACATTGCGTCAACTGGATTCATCGGTCGCAGCTAAACGCAATTTACAATTCTTTGCATATGATGTAGACAAGTGCTCGATAGGTATGAAGCAAACTCAAAAAGAGGAGTTAGACTTTTTGCATGAGATGGGATTTATGGTTAATGACAATTCAAAATTTGCAGACAGTATTGAGGGCGCTCAAAAGATATATGACGCCTTTGTTGAGAAGAGAAATGATTTTCCATTTGGAGTGGACGGTATGGTTATAAAAATTAATCAAAGAGATATTTTTGAAACTCTTGGCTACACTGCAAAGGCGCCTCGTGCCGGTATCGCTTACAAGTTCCCCGCAGAGCAAGCAGTGACAGTCGTGGAGGACATCACTGTACAGGTTGGCCGTACTGGGGCCATTACACCTGTCGCACATCTAAAAAAGGTCTTGATAGCCGGCAGCCAGGTCAGTCGTGCCACACTTCATAATCAAGATGAGATAGACAGACTAGACGTGCGCGTTGGTGACACGGTGATAATACAAAAAGCAGGTGACATCATCCCAGAGGTGCTTGAGGTGGTTATGAGTTTGCGCCCGGAGAAAACTAAAAAGTATTCGTTGCCAAGCGTGTGCCCAGCATGTCAGTCGCAACTGGCAAAGCGTGACGACAGTGTGGCGCTTTACTGTTTGAATGCTGAGTGTCCTGCAAAGCATCTCGAGCAGCTGGTGCACTTTGTTTCTAAAAAGGCTATGAATATTGATGGCTTGGGAGAAAAGATTATATATGAGTTTAACGAGCTCGGCCTCATCACTGATATGGCATCAATATATGAATTGAAAGTTGAGGATATTGAAAACCTTTTTGGTTTTGGGAAAAAGAGTGCAGAGAATATTGTGTCCTCTGTTGAGTCTAGTAAAAATGTCACACTTTCAAAGTTCATCTATGCCCTCGGCATCATACACATAGGTGAGACCACAGCCAAGCTGCTCGCAAAGCATTATAAAAGTTTTGATAGATTCAGAAATACAAATGAGAACGAATTGCTCGAGGTTGATGGTGTTGGCGAGGAGTCTGTAAAAAGCATCTTGTCATATTTTGCTGATAATAAAAACAAAACTTTACTAGAAAGACTTTTAAAATACATAAAAGTCTCAGATGAGAAAAATGAGAACGTGTCAGAAAAGTTAGCCGGTAAAACATTTGTAATAACAGGCACTCTCAGCCAGTCTCGTGATTATTTTAAAAATGAGATCGAAAGCAATGGGGGCAAGGTCTCGAGCAGCGTATCTGCAAAAACTGACTATTTGCTTGCCGGTGAAAATGCTGGATCAAAACTAGCAGATGCCACCAAGCTTGATGTCAAAATCCTGGACGAAAACGAATTTAAAAAGTTATTTTAGTTGTGATATAATATCCCTATGAACAAAGAAGAATTTGCTTATTTGGAGGGGTTGGCAAAGGTTACAATTGATGAGAGCAAGCGCGAACAGTATGCAAAAGAGATATCTGATATTTTGGCATATGTAAAAGAGGTGCAAGGTGTAGACACTAGTAGTGTGGATGGTACAGCTGTAGCTGATGGTACACCGCATGATGTGTACAAAGGTGACGAGGTGATGTTTGATGGTGAACACAGAGACAAGGCCTTGGCAAATGCCCCAGCAACACAAAACGGATATTATAAAGTATCACAAGTAATCAAACAATAATATGAAAGACTCGATAATTTTAGGACTCGCAGAAAAAATTAAAAACTCATCAGTACATGATGTGGTGTTTGAATATGTAAATGTTATCAAAAGTAAGGACGTGGAGATAAGGGCATTGCTCGAGCTTTATAGTGAAGCTGACATAGAGGCGCAAATCGCTGTAGCACAAGCTATGATAGACGCCGGCAAGGGAACTGCGATGACAGGTGTACCAATAGTAATAAAAGACAATATATGTTTTGATGGGCACATTGCTAGTGCGGGAAGCAAGATGCTCGAGAATTATCGTGCGACATATGACTCGACAGTAGTTAAAAAGTTAAAAGAAGCTGGGGCAGTGATAGTTGGTCGTGCAAATATGGATGAGTTTGCAATGGGTAGCTCGACCGAGAACAGTGCTTATCAAAAGACATTGAACCCAATTGATATCACTCGCGTGCCTGGCGGTTCGTCAGGAGGATCAGCCTCAGTGGTTGCGTACGGAGGAGTGCCTGTTTCCCTCGGATCTGATACTGGAGGGTCAGTGCGTCAACCGGCATCATTTACTGATACTGTGGGCCTAAAGCCAACATATGGATCAGTCAGTCGCTACGGATTGATAGCCATGGGGTCATCACTAGATGTCATCGGGTCATTTACAAAAACTGTAGCAGACTCAAAAATTATTTTTGATATTATAAGTGGCCAAGATAAAAAAGACGCCACCACTATTACGGACATTCCTAAAAAAGAATTTAGAAAAAAAGTTGGCGTCCCAATGAGTTTTATAAATCAAGAAGGAGTAGACACTGAGATAAAAGCAAATTTTGATAAAGTTGTTGAGGGCTTAAAAAGCTCTGGATATGAAGTTGTAGATATTAATATTAAAAACATAGAAAAGGCTTTAGCTGTGTATTATATTTTGATGCCAGCAGAGGTCAGCAGCAATCTGGCTAGATTTGAAGGTGTGAGATATGGCAAACATGTTGATGGCAGGACGCCAACAGAGAGTATGATGCTAAGTCGTGGCGCGGGCCTCGGTCCAGAGCCAACACGTAGATCGCTACTCGGAGCATATGTGCTGTCTAGTGGATACTATGATGCCTATTATTACAAAGCTGTATCAGTGCGTGATATGTTGAAAAAAGAATTTGCAAAAACATTTTCTGATGTAGATGTTATATTGACACCAACATCACCTATTTTGCCTTGGAAGTTTGGAGACAAGCATGACCCGCTATCTATGTATTTAGCCGACATATTTACAGTGCCAGCTAACATTGTAGGCGTTCCTGGTATCAGTGTCCCGTCAGGTAAATCAGAATCAGGCTTACCATTCGGAGTACAGGGGCTCGCAGCATGGGGACAAGAGGAGCACTTATTCACTATCGGAGAGGATATCGAAAGGTTATAATAGATGTGTGTATTCTTTTAGCTTAGACTATATTTTTAATCGCGTATATGATGGACTTCTTTGGCTAAAATATATTTGGTATTTTTGGATTAAGAGACTTTCTCCAGAGGATTATCTTTTGAATGTGCAAGGCGAAGAGTGGGATGGTCTGCGTGATAGGGGGTGGTTGGCAACTTCTACTAGTGAGACAGGTGGGTCTGGTTTGGGGGTGCTTGATAATTTTGGTATCAACACAACTCGTGATACAGATGGTGATGGTATACCTGACGTACGTGATTCAAAGACTTTTGACTCTAACAATCTAACAACAGAAAAAATAAGAGAACTTTTTGGAGATCAATTATCATGGACAGATCATGTTCGTATGTTTTTTGGTATGGATCCACGAGATTTTGATGGTGATGGTATTCCGGATAGTGTGGAATTGGAAAAGGGTATGGATGCGAATAACCCAGATACTGATCATGATGGCGTGCTGGACGGAGACGAGATATTCAAAGGCCTAGACCCTCTCAACAAGGACACAGATAGCGATGGCGTAATAGACGGGCGTGATGCATATCCGGCGGACAGTTATAGATCTGTGGCATATGATGATATAGATACTGACGGTGACGGCATAGGTGATAAATATGAAAAGTTAATAGGGTCTGATATTAATAGTGTTGATACTGACAATGATGGGATAATGGATAATTATGATTTTTATCCTAACGATGCAAACAATACATCAAATGTCACAGACACATTGCAGGCTGTAGTTTCAAATAGCACTAGTGGTTTTACATTATCTATTCAAAACAGTTTCTTATCATTTTTATCAGATGTTTTGACGATACTTTCGCTATTCATGTTGCCACTATTTATATTTATATTCTATTTATGGCTAATGAGAATGCGTGCAGCGGTGGAGCATTATGAGCATATGTTCCATGGTGCCATAGGTTATGATGATGTGTATGGCAAACATGCGAAACATGATACAGATGATAATCATCATGATACAAAACCAGAGGTGATACATGCCCACAATCCTAAAGTCATAGCTCATGAAGTAGAGCCACCAAAAGAGTCCGAGTATGTAAAACATCCACGCTGGGCAATGGTAGAGGATTATATGTCTAGTGACCATGACGCACTGTGGAGAATAGGAATACTCGAGGCTGACAACCTGTTGCATGACGTTATGCGTACTGCGGGGTATCCAGGTCAAGACCTTGGTGAAATGTTAAAAGAGGCCAACTTCCGAGCTATAGATTTGGCGTGGGATGCACACAAAATACGCAACAAAATAGCTCACGAAGGCATGCAGTACACATTAACAGAAAGAGAGGCCAGGAGAGCGTTTGCTATGTATGAGGCCGTATTTAAAGAGTTGAAAGTTATCTAATACTGTGTTATTGTGTATATACACAGATCGCGGGGTAGAGTAGAGGTAGCTCGGGAGGCTCATAACCTCCAGGCGGACGTTCGATTCGTCCCTCCGCAACAAGAATAGACAAAGGCCATCGCGCAAGCGATGGCCTTTGTCTTGAAAATATCTCAGTTTTATGTTATTTTACTATGTATCGTCGGCATAGCTCAGTTGGTTAGAGCGTGGGACTCATAAGCCCAAGGTCGGTGGATCGTTCCCACCTGCCGACACAAATAGACTGTTAGGAATATACGTATTCAAGGTTCTTTTTGATGCTATACTTTATTTATATGTTAAGTAAATTAAAACAAGTAATCAGTAATAGTGAGATATTAACTGGTAATAGGAAAACTCGCGTAGCGATAAACGGTTTTGGTCGTATTGGCCGTGCGTTTTTAAAGGTTGCAATAGAGAGAAATGAATTGAACGTTGTAGCTGTGAATGATCTCGGTGATATACACAACATGGCATATCTGCTCAAATATGACACAGTATACGGTATTAGTGACTTTGATGTTGATGTTGAGGAGGTGAGTGAGACAGAGAAATATCTCATAATCAAAACAGATGTAGATCACAAGATAAAATTTGTACAACAAAAAGACCCAACGCTTTTACCTTGGAAAGATCTCAATATTGATATTGTTATCGAGAGTACAGGACTCTTCACATCTTGGGACAAAGCAAAAGTTCACATTGATAGTGGGGCAAAACGTGTGGTGATATCAGCCCCTGCAAAAGGTGGAGAGGATACGTCTATAAACGGTGAGACAGTACTGCTCGGAGTAAATGAGAACAAGTTGTCATCTTGTGATATATCTTCTAATGCATCATGCACCACTAATGCATCATCGCCAGTTATAGCGATACTCGATGAAGCGATAGGAATTGAGAAGGCCATACTTTCGACTACACACGCATATACAGCATCACAATCAATAGTAGACGGTCCAAATAAAAAAGACTATCGTGAAGGTCGCGCTGGAGCCCAAAATATTGTCCCATCATCAACAGGAGCGGCGATAGCGGTAACAAAGGCATTCACACAGCTCTCGGGTAAATTCGACGGCATATCTATTCGTGTACCTGTGCCAGCTGGATCTATTGCCGACATCACATTCATCGCAAAGCGTAACACCACAGCAGAGGAGGTGAATGATATATTGCGCAAAGCAGCCCAGACAGATAGATGGAAAATGATTTTTGATGCGACAGACGAGGAGCTCGTGAGTAGTGACATACAGGGCAATATTCATGCATCAATAGCAGATCTCAAAATGACACGTGTAGTAGACGGCAATCTAGTAAAGGTCCTCGCTTGGTATGACAATGAGATGGGGTATACTCACACACTTGTCGAGCATGCTGTGAAGGCAGGTAAACTTATAACTGATTAATATGAAAATATATCTCGCAACAGATCATGCAGGTTTTGAGTTAAAAGAAATGGTTAAAAGCTATTTAGAGACAAATTACACTGATTGTGAGATTGAGGATTGTGGGGCTTATGTTTATGATGAGCTGGACGACTATCCAATATATATAAAGCAGGCTCGTGAGGCATTGGCATATGATATAGAAAACGGACTGGACTCCAGAGCCATAGTGTTCGGAGGGTCTGGTGAAGGTGAGGCGATAGTGATGAATAGACAACGTGGGGTGAGATGTACTACATATTATGGCACCAATTTAGATATTGTGAGGCTCGGTCGCGAACACAATGACGCTAATGCTATTTCTTTTGGTTATAGATTTGTAGAAGAAGAGGAGTGCTACAAAGCTGTCGACATGTTCCTCAGTACAGATTTCGAAGGTGGTCGCCATATAGCAAGAGTGGAAGAGATAGACAATTAAAAATATATGAAAATAATGATAACTCCAGCTATACTTGAAAACAGTTTTGATAATGTGTGTTTTCAATTAGACAGATATGTTGAGGTGGCAAAGCGTGTCCAGATTGATCTCGTAAAATGGAAACCAACTGGTACTGAGGAGCTACCACATTGGGATATATATGATTTTGAGTTTGACTTGCTCGGTCAGAGTGATATGGATACATTGGAAAAAGTAAAAGATTTAGGGGCGGCATTTGTGGTGTGGCACCTCAATGATAAATCTGGAGCAAAGGAGGCGTACGAGTATTGTAGAGAATATGAGATGCAAATGGCTATTTGTGGTGATGTGGAAAATGTTTTAAAAGAGATAGACAATTGCGACTATGTGCAACTGATGGGTATAGATCATGTTGGTTTCCAAGGTCAGGCATTCAGAGAGGGCGTAATAGATGATATTAAAAAAGTCTGTCAAAACTCAGATAAAAATATTCAAATAGATGGAGCGATGAATGAGGAGACAATAAAGAGATGTGTTGATGTCGGAGCTACACAATTCGCAGTAGGTAGTGCATTAAAAAATACACTGGACGTCGTATCCACATATCGCAAACTCAAAAACATAGTACACTCATAAGATGAGTTTGACTGATATTGAGATACATAAACTAGAGGCACGAGCAAAAGAGATTAGGGTTTCAATTATTGAGATGTTGCTTGAGGCAAAGAGTGGTCACACTGCTGGACCACTAGGCATGACTGATGTGTTTACAGCTCTTTATTTTAAAGCATTGAAACATGATCCAAAGACTCCAGACTGGATACATCGCGACAGATTGATATTGTCTAATGGTCACATCGCTCCCGTATTGTATGCGACCATGGCTCATGCTGGATATTTCCCTGTTTCAGAGTTGAAAACCTTGAGAAAATTTGGATCCAGATTGCAAGGTCATCCACACAGAGAATTCTTACCATCTCTTGAGACCTCGAGCGGACCACTCGGTTGCGGACTGTCTCAAGCTATAGGTATGAGCCTAGCTGACAAGATGTTGGGAGGGCTTCCTAAAAATTTTTACTGTCTCATGGGGGACGGAGAGATGAATGAGGGTAATGTGTGGGAGGCGATGCTTAACTTGTCGAAATACAATCTTACAAATATCATAACCATCATTGATCGCAACGGTATACAAATAGACGGCAGAACAGAGGATGTGTTGCCGCTTGAGTCATTATCTGAAAAGCTAAAGGCTTTTAATTTTAATGTATTAGAAATAGATGGTCACAATATGATGGAAATAGTAAATGCTATAAACATAGCAAAGAGTAACAGCATACAGCCGACTATGATAATAGCTCATACTATTCCTGGTCGCGGGTACAAAGATATAGAGGGTGATTATCATTGGCATGGCAAGGCGCCGAATAAAGAGGAGGCGAGAGCCGCATTGCGCGAGATCAGAACCATGGGAGGAAAAATTAATTTTGAATAAAATGCTAAACAAAAATCTATTTACAACTGAACAAGAAATGAAGGCTGCGCGTGAAGGTTTTGGTCTGGCATTACGTGATATTGGGGACGAGGATAATAAAGTTGTCGCCCTTTGTGCTGATCTCACTGAGAGCGTACAGATGCACTTGTTCAAAGAAAAGTTTGCATCCAGATTTGTTGAGGTTGGCATCACCGAGCAGAATATGGCCGCTATGGCTAGCGGTATGGCAGCGATGGGAACCATGCCATTCATAGCCAGCTATGCAATGTTTAATCCAGGACGCAATTGGGAACAAATCAGAACGACTATTGCTTATAATAATCAAAAAGTTGTTATTGTGGGGGCTCATGCTGGATTGTCCGTTGGTCCGGACGGTGGGACTCATCAAGCCGTTGAGGATATAGCTTTGATGCGTGTTATGCCAAATATGACAGTGCTATCACCATGCGATGCACGTGAGGCGTATCTGATGACTCGTCTCGCTCACGACATAGATGGTCCAGTGTATATCAGATTAGCCAGAGAAAAGTCGCCTGTTATATTTTCTGATGAGTATAAAAAAATAGATACAAAGTCCCCGGTGGTTGTGTTTGCTAGTCCAGAGCCCCATGCAAAAAAAGTCTGTATATTTGTCACTGGTCCGATAATATACGAAGCATTACTCGCTGCTCGTGAGCTGGAGAAAAAAGATATACAGGTTGCTGTGGT
>CAYJDH010000002.1:16877-46313 GCA_964368915.1 uncultured Candidatus Saccharibacteria bacterium | reverse complement strand
ATTTCAAAAGATGATATAATCAAAACATGTTTGGAAAATATTTAACACATTTTTACAATGATTTTCTATCTGGTGATTTTTGGTTAAAAAAACAAGAAAAGAAAAAAGAGAGTAAGATGGAGATAAAAATAAAAGAGAGTAAGAATATACAGGTCCCAGCAGAGTATATTGAATGTAAATTAGAGAATATTTCGATTGAAGGTCTTCATCAAAAATATAATATAGTTTTAAAAAGTATAAGCATTGAAAACAAGCTGTTTGTGCAGAGTCTGATACTACTCAACGAGCCAAAAGAGTTTGACTGTTATGCTGACGGTGAAAATACATCCATTGAAATAAAAGAAATAGACGATAATTTACTATCTGTTTTAGTAAAAGAAAAATCTGGGAATCAAGAGAAATTTTATATACGAGATGGCAAGATAGAGATAAAGCTCTAAAGCTTTTTGACTACATAGTCAGCCGGAGCCTGTCCTAATAGATTCTCTATGTCTTTCTTTTTCAGTAGTCCTTTTTGTGCGCCAATATATTGTACTACATTCATACTGTTGATTGGTCCCCAACGTAATGCCTCAACTGGATCAACTCCAGAGACTATAGCTGCAGCAAATGTACTAGCAAAAGCATCTCCTGCGCCTGTGCGCTCCAGTGGTGGCATAGGATCAGGGTAAATAGGCAAGAAATAGTTCTCATCTTTGTATCTCATATAGCTTCCGTCCTTACCATCTGTTATACATGTGACTTTTGGACCGAGTAATGATATTCCTAGCAATAGTGTTGGCAAGTCGCGTACATCAGTTCCGAGTATTTGCATAGCCTCTTCGACGTTACAGCAAAAAAAGTTGGTGCGACTATATATCGGTGCTAGCAATTCTTTACCCATTTTAATTTGAAATGTTCCAGGCTGAAAAGCTAGCTGTACCTCCGGGTTCTCGCTCAGGTAATGCGCTAATTCAAAATGTAAGTCCTTTGCATGTTCACCAAGAGAAGAGAGATATATCCATTTAGGTGCCTTTGTAATAGGTGGCAAGAAAGTTTTGAATGTTTCGTGTTTGATTAGTATTGTGCGCTCGTCCCCAAACCATAAAACATAGTGATAATTTGTCATTTTCCCATTTTCCATCACAACATACTCGGTATCAACATTTTCCTGTTCAAGTTGGAATTTACATTCTCTGCCATTAACGTCATTGCCGAGGAATGTTATTAGTCCTGATTGCAATCCTAGTCTAGCTGCAGATACGGCCGCATTAGCCGAGTTACCGACAGCTGGTATGATGGTCACGCTCTCATAAGGTACTTTTGCTCCAAAAGCCATACATATTTCGCAGCTGGCATGGTCTATATTGCAGCTAACATGAGCCTCTTTTAATCTGATAAATGCGTCCACAACCGTATCTCCAATAGCCAAAAAGTCTAACTCTTTATTCATATTATATATTCTATATTAGAGCCAGCATTATATGTTAAACTTATACACATAAAACAGATATGCAAAATCAAACAGGTGAGTATTATGAATTAATAAAAAAGTATGAAGCGCAGGGCAAAGCTATTGCCCATTTTAATATATCAAGCCTGGATCAATTGCGTGCTATATGTGAAGTTGCTGACGACTTGCGTGAGCCAGTCATAATAGGCCTCTCAGAAGGGGAACGTGAATATCTAGGTATTGAGATGGCTCGCAATATAGTAGATGAGATGAAGCGCGAATACACTGTGCCAATATTTTTGAATGCCGATCATACTTACAGTTTTGAAAAAGTAAAAGAGGTTGTGGAGGCAGGGTATGACAGTGTGATAGTCGATGGGGCAAAGCTTGCATATGAGGACAATGTAAAGCTTGTAAAGACATGTGTCGATTGGGTGCGTGAGTATGAAGAAAAAAATGGAAAGAGAGTGTTGGTTGAGGCGGAACTTGGATATATTGGTCAGTCTTCATCTCTCAATTCAAAATTACCAGAAGGTGTTAGCGAGACCAATTTGACCACACGAGATCAGGCGAGGGACTTTGTGCTCCGTACGGGCATAGACCTATTTGCCCCTGCTATTGGTAATGTTCACGGCATGCTCGTCGATGCCCCAGAGCCAAAGCTTCATGTAGACAGGATAAGCGAGATACGTGATGTAGCCGGAGTGCCTCTCGTACTTCACGGAGCCAGTGGCAACACTGATGAGGATCTACTCAATAGTATAAAGGCCGGTATCAGTGTTATACATATCAACACAGAGATCAGAAAGGCATTCAGAGATGGCATCAAGGAGTATATAGATGAGAATCCAAACGAGATAGCCCCGTACAAGTTCGACCGCGCTGGTGCCGAAGAGATGAAAAAGGTGGTCCGCGCCAAAATGGAGCTTTATAAGAATAGTATATAGAAAAATAAATGTCAGACAATCATGATTATAATCAGGAGGCACTTGATCTCCATAAACAATTTGGTGGGAAATTGGAAACAGTTAGTAAATTAAAACTCGATAACCGTGAGGCGCTCTCTCGCGCATACACGCCAGGTGTTGCGGCGGTGTGTAATGCCATCGCTAGCGACAAGTCACTCGATAAAGTTTTAACTTTAAAGAAAAATACAGTCGCGATAGTGAGTGATGGGTCAGCTATTTTAGGTCTGGGTAACCTCGGTGCCTCATCGGCAATACCGGTGATGGAGGGCAAGGCAGCTATATTAAAAGAGTTTGCAAACGTGGACGCATTTCCGATTTGTATCGATACTCAGGACACAGAGGAGATAATTAAAATTATCAAAAACATCGCTCCAGTTTTCGGCGGTATTAACCTCGAGGATATAGCCAGTCCAAAATGTTTTGAGATAGAGGAGAGACTGCGTGCCGAGCTATCTATACCTGTGATGCATGACGACCAGTGGGGGGCGGCTACTGTAGCACTCGCTGCATTTATCAACTCAATAAAGTTGGCTGACAAGAAAAAAGAGGATGTGCGAGTAGTACTCTCTGGTGTTGGTGCGGCAGGGGTTGCTACGGCTCGCCTCTTGAACGCATATGGAGTAAAAAATATTGTTTACGTTGACAGCAAGGGGATAATCAATCAGGCTCGCACAGATCTAAACAAAGAAAAACTAGAGCTACTCAACAATTCAAACATTAAGGATCTTTCTGGAGATCTGGCCGCTGCTGTATCTGGAGCTGATGTATTTATAGGGTTATCAAAACCAAATGTCCTGACGGCTGAAATGGTAAAAACCATGAACAGTAAATCAATAATTTTTGGCCTCGCCAACCCAACACCAGAGATAATGCCAGAGCTGGCCCTAGAGGCTGGGGCGTTCATTGTTGCCACTGGTCGCAGTGACTATGCAAATCAGATTAACAACTCATTAGTGTTCCCAGGATTTTGGCGAGGGGTCCTCGATGCTCAATCAGCAGGGACTTATAAAAAAATAGAGCTTGAGACTTTTGTGACTATTGGCGAGACACTTGCAAATTATGTTACTGACTTGAGTACTGATAACATACTTCCAAATATGTTCGACAAGGGTGTTGTAAAGGTTATCGCTGACATCGTAAGTAAGTAAACCTTTTTGGAATGTTATAATTAATTTATATATGCAAAATAAAGAAGAGTTAAATTATTTTGATCCAAAAAAAGAAATTCTAAAGATTCTTGTTGGAAGTTTTGTTTTTTTAGCACTCGGTCTTTATCCACTTATCAACGCTATTTTATTTTTGCCATTTATTATAATTGCAGATTTCTTAGAAATTGAGAAAGTTACAGGAATTGAGGTCGCGTATGCTGACAATTGGACACCGAATATTAGTTTCCCTTTTTTGTGTTTAGTTTACATATTTTGTCTTTCTTTATATTTTTTATTTAAAAAGTACACACATTTTATTATAAAGTTATGTATCGTTTTTGTATATTTATTTATTTTCATCTATTTTTGTATGTTTAAACTATCTGACTACCCTGGTAGATGCGACTACTATAGCGATGAAAATAAACAAGAATGTATTAGTACATATGTGTTTGACATAATTAACAAAAACCCTGGAGATCTTTCCACTCTGGATTTGTGTAATAAAAATCTTAACCCGGAAGATAAAAAGTCGTGTGCAGGCACTTTCATAGGACGTAATGCCAACAGAGAACTATGTTCTAGTTTGTCATTTGATCAATATAAAAGTTTCTTTGGGGACGATGTTGTCGGCTATACCGATTTTATATACAATCGATGTTGGGACTGGGTTGCGCACATAGAGGCGAATATCAGTGTCTGTGATAATTCTTTACCTTTAGATGATGGGAAATATCATAGGTATAATAAAGATGCTTGTTATAAAGGGATGTATTCTCACGAAAGTGGATATTATTGCGACAAGATTGGTTCGTCTAAAATTGACATTGACGAGTGTATTATATTCTACACAGAAAGAGCGGTGAATGATGAGATGTGTAGATTTCACTCTGATCCAGACCTCTGCAAAAAAGTAAAAAGTTATTATCTGGATGATGAAGTTGTAATTAAACAAAAAGTTTACGATGGACATTTAGAAAGCCATCTTGGTTTGTACTTTAAGGATTTAGGCATTGAGAACGGCTGCAGGTTATTCGATTTGCTTTGGAATAATAGATTTTCAGATCAGGTTTTTTATAAAATGGAAGTTTGTGGACTGGGTAGCTCTGGATATGAAAAGTTTTATAATCAAGAAATTAACACATCAAAGGTTTATGAAGACGAGACTTTTGTTTTTAGGTCTAAATCAAAAGTGTATTTAATTAAAAAAGACAGTAAAAGTATTAGCGGAAGACAGGGCGGGTATGAAGAAATTAAAAAGTTTATATTTTCTAAATAACTTAATATATGGAACAAATAATTAATTTTTTGAGCGGAGAATTTCTGACTACATATTTACCAGTCATTGCATCTCTGGCAGTCATTGAGGTGTTGCTGTCTATTGATAACGCACTCGTTAATGCCTCGCTCGCCGAGCCGCTGCCTGAAAAGCAGCGCAAGTTGGCAATCAGACTAGGAATACTTGGTGGAGCGGGACTGCGCCTCGTTGCATTATTTTTTGCAACACTAATTATTCAAAATAAATGGATACTGATTATCGGCGGACTGTATCTGATTTATCTTGCCGTCGACCATCTTTATATTAAAAAGGCTGATGATGGGCACAACCTGAAATACAAGACCACATTTGCGGCCGTGATAATGCAGATAGTTTTCGCTGATGCGGTATTCTCGATTGATAATGTGGTGTCTGCTGTAGGGCTGTCTCACAATTATTATGTAGTCGTCTCTGGTGTGCTGATCGGTATAGTATCTATGCTTTTTGTCACCACACTCGTTTCGGGTGTTATTCACAAACATCCACCCCTTAAAAAAGCGGCCTATGTGATAGTTGGCCTCATCGGTGTTGTATTGCTACTCGAGACTGTTGTTGGTGTGCATATTGGTGAGATGATAAAGTTCGCAGTGATAATGAGCGTGCTATTTACTGCTTATATTTTCAGTCATAGGCAAAACAAGAAAAAGCTAATATACTAGCGGTATGTTAAAGGTAGGAAATAAAGCTCCCAAATTTGAACTCCCAGATCAAGATGGCAAGACTCACAAGTTGTCTGACTATCTTGGAAAAAAGGTGTTGATATATTTTTATCCAAAGGACGACACACCAGGGTGTACTACAGAGGCGTGTAACTTTCGTGATAACTTTGCCGATATGTCAAAGATGGGTCTAGTGGTATTGGGGGTGAGCAAGGATAGTGTCAAAAGTCACAAGAAATTCGTAGACAAGTACGATCTCAACTTTCCAATACTGTCAGACGAGAGTACAGAGATGATCGGAGGCTATGGTGCATGGAGACTAAAGAAATTCATGGGCCGCGAATACATGGGCATCGAGCGTATGAGTGTTCTCATTGACGAGGTTGGCAAGGTGTCAAAGATATATGAGTCCGTAAAGCCCGCAGTTCATACACAGGAGGTGATGGGTGACGTGAAGTAAAAGTATGCAAACAGCGATAATTATTCATGGGATGCCAGACAAAGATGAGTACTTTAATGTTGATGGGGATTCGCAATCTAATTCACACTGGATACCATGGTTGCAGCAGCAACTTATCATTAATGGCGTCAGCACTCAGACGCCAGATATGCCAGATGCCTACGAGCCTGACTATCAAAAATGGTTATCAGTTTTCTCTAACTTTAAAACAGACGAGAATACTATCCTTGTCGGACATAGTTGTGGTACTGGATTTCTAATTAGATATTTGTCAGAGAACGATACAAAAGTTGGGTCTGTATTTTTAGTTGCGCCATGGCTTGATATTGATAAAACTTTAAATACAAACTTTTTTGATTTTGAAATAGACAACAGTATCGCTGACAAAACAAAAGACATCAATCTGATCTATTCAACAGATGACTATGCAGATGTGATAAGTAGTGTAAATAAAATAGTAGAAAAAGTGACGGGTGTTAATGTGATTAAATTTGAAAACAAAAAACATTTTACATTTGACGATATCAAAACAAAAGAGTTCCCAGAGTTGTTGGGCTTAATTTTAAGCAAAAAGTAATATGGAAAAAGAAGTTGAAAACATGGAGGATGTGGTGAGGATGGTTTTTGACTTTGCGAGGATAGACAGGGTTACGATGTCTCCAGATGGAGTATTGGAGTCTGACACTGATCACACTGTTATGATGAGCGTTTTGGCATGCTCTGTAGCTGCAAAGTTTTACAAAGACCTAGACATTGGCCTCGTTGCACAGTTTGCAATAGCTCACGATCTGTTAGAGGTTTACACTGGGGATGTTGATACGTATAAAAACATGAATGATGTAGAAATGATGCAGAATAAGAAAGAAAATGAAAAGCGAGCACAAGATAAAATGAGAGTTAGATTTGACTCTACTTATCCTTGGATACCAGACATAATAAATAGATATGAAAGCTTGGACACAAAAGAAGCCAGGTTCGTAAAGACCTTGGATAAGATAATTCCAAAAGTTACGAACGTTGTAAACAAGGGGATGTATTTTAGGAATAACGACGTATCAATGGAAGATTTCAGAGATTTGAGAGTTAGGCAGCTGGAGACTATTAAGGGTAGTTACGGTGCAGAGTTCCCAGAACTTATAAATATTTTTGAAGTGGTGAATAAAAAAGTCTCAGAGACTTGTTTTTAGTATGCAAAAGGAAATAAATTATCTTAAAAAAGTTGATCCGAAGTTGGGAGGGGTATTGCATGGGAAATTAGAAAAGATTGTGCCTGAGTTGTCGGTGTATGAGTCACTGCTGTCATCCATCATCAGCCAGCAGGTGTCTACTGCAGCAGCGAGGAGTATTAAAAATAAATTCAAAGGTGTATTTGGCGACAAGTGGCCAACATGCGAGCAGCTGATAAAAGCTAAACCAGAAAAATTGCGAGCCGCAGGATTGTCAGGACAAAAATGTGGCTATGTTAAAAATGTAGCAACTTTTTTCAAAGAGAGAGATTTGCATCAACATGACTTTGATAGCATGGGTGATGAGGAGATAATTGAGATGCTGACTGAGATAGTCGGGGTGGGGCGCTGGACTGTGGAGATGATATTAATATTTACATTAGGCAGAGGGGATGTGTTCGCAATAAAAGATGGTGGGCTGATTAATGGTGTGATGAAGCTTTACAAACTTGAGAAATATCATCCAAAATCAGGGGATGCAAAAGCATTGAAACAAAAAGACTTTGAAAAGAAAGTGCTCAAAATAACTGACAAATGGTCGCCGTATCGCTCCACAGCGAGCAGGTATATTTGGGCCTATAAGGATGGAGAATAAGGGTGTATAATTAATATATGAAAAATACAACATTGTTGTTTTTGATAAAAAGAAACGCTGAGCAAGTTAGCGATGTGATGCTCGCAATGAAGAAAATTGGTTTCGGAATAGGTAGATACAATGGTGTAGGAGGAAAAGTAAAAGAGGGTGAGAGTGTTGAGGATGCTACAGTGCGTGAGGCCAGTGAGGAGATAGGCGTGAGCGTCGATGTGTCTGACTTGGTTAAGGTCGGAGAAATTGAGTTTAGATTTCCAGACAAGGGCGAGTGGAATCAAGTGGTGCATATATATACAACAGAGACATGGTCTGGCGAGCCGACAGAGTCCGAAGAGATGAAGCCGTATTGGTACAAGGTGGAGGATATACCATACAATGATATGTGGGAGGATGACAAGTACTGGCTACCAAAAGTTTTATTTGGTGAATATGTTAAGGGTTACTGCCTGTTCGACAGCAATCAGAAAATAATCGAACATAATTTATAATATGAAAAAGGTGATTGCAAAAGTTAGCTTTAGAGAAAAAGTACTAGAAGTTGTTAGAGGTATAAAAGAGGGAAAGGTAATGACTTATAAATCTGTAGCCGAAAAGGCTGGGAATAAAAATGCATCGCGAGCGGTGGGGAACTTTATGAAGGCTAATTTTGACAAGACTGTGCCGTGTCACAGAGTGGTGCGCAGCGATGGAGTAGTGGGTGATTATAATCGTGGTGGCAAAACAAAAAAGATATCAATGCTCAAAAAAGAAGGCGTGAAGTTTGTGGGCGAAAAAGTAATTTTAAAATAATATGGAAATAGAAAGAGGTGATAGATATATACATTATAAAACTCAGAATATTTATGAGGTGATTGATGTTGCTACTATGCAGGCATCCGATGAGAGTGGTCTCGACATGTGTGAGTGTGTCGTATACAGAAAAGAGAATGACAGCAAATTGTGGGTTCGTCCTGTCGCTATGTTTTTAGAAAAAGTCACAGACCACCTCGGGCAGTCAGCATCTAGATTTGAAAGAATGTAAGTCACATGCTTTTGTGTTAGGATAAAAGTAAATTTAAAGAAATGGAAAAGAAATTTGGATTTACAATAGAGAAAAAAAGTAGTGAGGCGGAGCTCGCGAGGGTGGGGGTGATACACACTCCACATGGTGATATACAGACGCCAGCATTTATACCAGTAGGAACAAAGGCGACTGTGAAGGCTTTGTCTGTGGCTGATATCAAAAATACTTTGGGGCAGGCGGTGCTGGCCAACACTTATCATCTATATCTACAGCCTGGGGCCGAGATAGTAGCAAAGCATGGAGGGTTCGCAAAGATGATGCATTGGGAACAGGATGGCAGAGTGCTGCCTACTTTTACTGATTCGGGAGGATTCCAAGTGTTCTCACTCGGTGCGGCATATGACACAGGTGTGTCTAAAATCGCAACCAGTGCCCAGTTGTCAGCTAAACAAAAGCAAACTACAGATGAAAAGGGTGAGGTGAAAATCAAATCATCCAGTACTCAGATGGCACGTATAGATGAGGATGGGGTGACATTTAAATCTTTTGTCGACGGGTCATCACATAGATTCACCCCAGAGAGTAGTATGCAAATACAGCATGCACTCGGGGCCGATATATTTTTCGCGTTTGATGAATGCACCTCCCCGCTCGCCCCATATGAGTATCAGATCAAGGCAATGGAGAGGACGCATCGCTGGGCAAAGAGATGTATAGACGAGCACAAGAGGTTAGGGGTGAGCGAGGCGACAGGCGAGCAGCAGGCGCTGTTTGCAGTGGTGCAGGGTGGCGCGTTTGAGGATTTGCGTAAACAGAGTGCTGAGACACTTGGTGCTATGGACTTTGATGGATTTGGTATTGGTGGGAGCTTTACAAAAGAGGACATGGGCAAAACTGTAAAGAGTGCGACTGAGAACTTGCCAGAGGGCAAGCCTCGCCATTTGCTGGGGATAGGTGAACCTATTGATTTCTTTTTAGGTGTTGAGTATGGCATAGACACATTTGACTGTGTGTCACCGACTCGCATTGCACGCCACGGTGCAATATATACATATGATGGCAAGATAAATATAAGTAATGCAAAATATAAAGACGATATGAGCCATATATCAGACGACGTCAACTCGCCATATCACGACTATACAAAAAGCTATCTCGCACATCTATTTAAAGCGGAGGAGATGCTAGCCGGCACTATTGCCTCGGCACACAATTTGTATTTTATGATCAAGCTGGTGGCTGATATTCGTCAATCAATAATCGACGATAGATTTTTCGAATTTAAAAAAGAATTCTGCGATAGATATTATAAGCAAGTAAAATAGGCTTTGTTTGCTTGTGTTTAATGTCTGGCATTGCTTTAAAAAGTGGCGTGATATACTTTATAGATACTAACTCTGGTCCAAACCAATTAGTAAATTATTAACATTTAAATAAAAACAATATGAAAAAATATCAAGTATTAGGATTAGCTGTTATGGCAACCTTTGCTATGGCTGCTGCACAGGATGGCACTATGCCAGCTGTTGCTGCGTCTGCTGAGGTAAAGGCTTCGACTACAATGCCTAGACCAAAAATTATGCCACCGTTGAGACAGGAAATAAAAGAAATTAAAAATACTGCACGTGATGCAGAGATGGAAAAATGGGAGGGTAAGTCTGCTTCAAGTACAGGCCCAAGACGTGAGCTGATTGAGGACAGAAAAGAAATGCGCGATCAAAATCAAGAAGATAGAAAAGACTTGAGAATGGAAACCAGAACTGAAATGAAAAGCGCCAGCTCTTCTGACGAGCGTCGCGCTATCATGGAGGACGCAAGAGGTAAACGTGAGGATATGCGTGCGAGCAACACTGCAGAAAGAAAAGAAATGAATGAGAGATCCAGAGAGTTAGCAAAAAATAGAGTAGGTCAAGCTGTAGAGAGACTAAGTATGGTTGCAGATCATTTTTCTGGAGCCTTGGATAGATTAGAAAAGTTTGTTAACGAAAAGAAAGCCTCTACGACAGTGGATATGTCTAAGTATGAAGCAATGTTAACAAAAGCCAAATCATCACTAGCTACTGTCAAAACTAATTTAGACGCTACAAAGTCTCTCTTGGCATCAACTGGAGAGGTGACAGTCGAAAACAAGACAGCGCTAAAGTTATCTGTTAAGACTACTCAGGATAGTGTTAAGGTTTTGCAAAGTGATTTAAAAACATTATCAAACAGCTTGAGAGATAGATCTATGTGGGATTTAAAGTCAGCAAAATAATATAATTCTATGAACAAAACAACAATAATCAGTACAGTGATTGTAATAGTATTAGTGGCTGGAGGTTGGTATTTTTATACAAACATGAATAATGAGCCAGCTGTAGATGTAAAAGCAGAAATGCAAAGTGTTATAAAAAGTGATGCTACAAAGGACCAGAGCACACAACCAGAGGATATATCCGCATCAATTGATAATGTAGATATGGACGCACTCAACGCTCAGATCAGCGCTGATATGGAGAGTTTCTAATTAAATATTCTATAATTTAGTTAACAAAAAAGCAGTCGAAAAGGCTGCTTTTTTGTGTTAGTATTAACACATGAACAAAGAGCTAGCAGACCTACTTTTCCCAGATATTGTGAAGCATCGCAAGGATTTTGAGGCTGTGTATTCAAGGCGTGATTTGCCAGCCGGCGCTGAGGTGTTGCGTGTTGCTCCATCTCCGACAGGGCCTATGCATATCGGTACCGTGTACATGTCTCTGGTGAGTAAAGCTATTGCGGTCAACACCGGAGGAGTTTTTATGTTGCGTATTGAGGACACTGACACTGCGCGTGAGCTGGACGGCGCAAGAGAGTACATCATAAAGACTTTGGATGACTATGATCTTACTCCAAATGAGGGTGAGAAAATGGATGGTAGCGAGACGGGTGACTATGGTCCATACAGACAAAGCAAAAGAAAAGACGTATACGCCGCATTTGCATATGATTTTGTTTTGAATGACTACGCATACCCATGTTTTATAAGTGAAGAAGAGTTGTCTGAAATGCGTGATCAGCAGACTGCAAATAAAATCAGAACCGGGGTGTATGGCGAGTATGCAAAACATCGCGATTTGTCATTAGAAGAAGTGAAAACAAAAATTGCTAATGGTGAGAAATATGTATTACGTTTAAAAGCATCTGGCTATCATCTAAAGAAAACAAAGTTTGTAGATGAGTTTTTGGGTGAGCAAAACATACCAGAAAATGACGAGGATTTTGTTTTGATTAAAAAAGACGAATTGCCAACTTATCATTTCGCTCATGTTATTGATGATTATCTAATGAGAACAACATTTGTAACCCGTGGTGAGGAGTGGTTATCATCAATGGGTAAACATATAGAGCTTTGGGATAAGATAGGTACCCCTGTGCCAAAATATGGACACATAATGCCAATTAACAAACACGCTGACGGTGGTGTTAGAAAATTATCAAAGAGAAAAGACAGCGAGGCCACAATGAGTTTTTATCAAGAGAGCGGATACACCAAAGAAAGCATAATCGCCTATCTTTACAGACTGGCCAATCCAGACTTTGACTCTTGGTGGGAGACAAATAGAGATGTATCAAAATATGTTTTGGATACAGATGCTATGAAGCGCAGCAGTCGTGGGCCGCTACTCGATTTTAAAAAGTTAGACGACATATCTAGTGATGTTATCGCTAGCAAGAGCGCGAGCGTTGTTGCTGACGAGCTCCTCGCTTGGTCAGAAAAGTATGATACAGAGTTTTACAATGTTATCTCAAAAGACAGAAAGTATTTAGAGCAAGTTTTGAACATCGAAAGAGAGACAGAGAATCCACGCAAAGACATAGTGCGTTATGGTGTGGCTCGCGAGCAGACTGAGTATTTCTTTGATGTGCTATACAAATCTGTAAATATTGACGCCGACCTAAAGACAAAAATACAAAGCCTGCTAAGCCAAGACTATTGGTATGATATGTCTCTAGACCTCGATGCTTGGATATTAAAAGTAAAAGAAGATGTTGCAGCTGCTGCGCCAGATGTGAAGTTTGGGGCATTTATGATGGAGATGCGTAAAGCGGTAACAGGAAAAGAGAGAACTCCAAATATGTATTATCTGTTAAATGTTTTGGGTAAAGATAGAGTCTTAAAAAGACTTGGATAATAAGGTTATTTTATTCTTTAAAATGAAAACTAGTTCTCATTTTTATTTAGCTGTATAACTATTTTTGTCAGGTCTACTATATCGTTAACACTGCAACCACGAGATAGGTCCATCATTGATTTGTTTAGGCCTTGAATAATTGGACCCACAGCTTTTGCGCCACCCATACGCTCGGCTATTTTGTAGCCTATGTTGGCACTGTTTAGATCTGGGAATATAAATATATTTGCATGTCCTGCTACTGTGCTGTCGCTAGCTTTTATTTTGGCTGTGTTAATATCATAGGCCGCATCAAACTGCATCTCCCCATCTATATTTAGGTCCGGTCTCAAGGCTTGTATGTTATTTTTTACTACTCGCATTTTCTCCACACTCTCACCACCAGCAGAGCCAAGAGTTGAGTACGAGAGTAGGGCGATAGCCGGTATCTGTTTTGTTATTTTATAAAAGTTTTCTGCAGTGTTGATTGTGATTTGTGTCAGTTGTTCTGCTGTCGGACTAGGCACCACTGCGCAATCTGCAAATGCAAAAGTCTTGTCATTATGAGTCATGAGCATAAAGCTAGATACCAAGCCATTTCTAGTGCCAACTGTTTTTATACCTGCACGCAATACATCCGCGGTGCTGTGTGCGACCCCAGCTATAACAGCATCCACCTTCCCATCCAGCAAGTCCTTTGCTGCGATAGAGAGGTCATTATCACCAAATATTGCCTCACAGATATTTTCTTTGTTTAGTATATTTACAGCCTCAACTATTCTGCCGTCATCTTTTTCTGGGAAAAGTATTTTCATATTATTTTGTCATTGATTTTATACTACGCAGTATCATGTATAAAAACATTTTCCAATTTAGTTTTTCTTTCCAAAGATTTCTAGTGTTTTCTTTGTATTTGTTTTTTAACACATCAGTGAGGCCGTTAGATGTGTATCCGTTTGAGTCTGTACTGTTTATATTTTCATATACAAAGTCAAAAGGTAGCTGTGCAAAATAGTAAAGCTCCTCACCATTTTTCACATGCTTAGAAAATTTGTACTTCACAGCCTCGCTCGTTTTGATTGTGTGTGTCGCATCGCCATATATATTGCGCAGCATCAACATATCCCAAAAGTAATTATATTTTTCTCTTTGTATTTTAACTTTGGTTAAGTTTGTATTACCTGCCGTTCTGTTTGTTATGAGCCAGTTGCAATTTTCTTTTTCTAAGATATTGTTTATATTTTCTAAGGCATCGCCATATAGCCAGTCATCATCGTCTAGGAGTATCACATAGTCACTTTCTAAATCTTTTGCTTTCTCTAATGCGACATTCCTTGAAAAGTTGACCCCAGAGTTTTTACTATTCTTTATATATATTATTTTATCGTTGCCAATGTATTTATTTTCAAAGCTTGTGTAGTCATAATCAGGTGAGTCATTGATAATAACCATTTGAAAGTCTTGATATGTCTGACCCAAAACACTTTCTACCGCGCGAGCGAGCTCATCAGGTCTGTTATATGTTGGCGTTATGATTGTGAATTTCATATTATATTACTCGGAATATTTTCTTGAGTACTTTTTTTACACCCAGCTTTTCTGACACAGTAACGCCTAGCTTGTGTAGACCTATTTTCTTTGCCAGCTTTATCATCGGGTGTCCCCAAGAATAGTTCCACATATGTACTGCATAGCTTTCGCTAGGTGCATTGGTATAGTTAAAGTTTTTAATGTTATCCGCGGTGTACGGGTAAAAGTATTTCGATTCGAAGACTTTTACATTACTAAGTTTGTCTTTGTTCTCATTATAAATTTGTGTCAATACTCGAGGTATAGTTATCAGTGTTTTGGTGTTCGCATTATAATACTCTAAACATTTGTCTATGAATAGATTGTGTGGGGCAGACGCCACCATGCCAGCACTTATGTGTATCTCGTCCTCTTTGCCGAGCACTAACTCATTATTTAAAAAGTCATCAAAAGATTTTAATACGAACATGTCAGTATCCAGATATATTCCCCCATGTTCACGCAGTATGATCAGGCGGGCATAGTCAGCCACGAATGCCCATTTTTTTTGCGCATAAACATTGCGTGTATATTCGTATTTTGATGTGTCAAAGTTACTTTCATCCCACTCGACTATCTCATAATCAGGCATATGCTGACGCCATGAGGCTATGCATTTCTCAATCAACTCTCCCTTTGGTCCATTACCAAACCAGCAATAGTGTATAGTTTTGGGTGTCATATTATTTATATAAGAAAAGTGTCTTTTCTATCATTTTTTCAAAATCAAAACGGGGATCACTCCATGTGAAGTCTGTGGGCAGTGGCTCGTTCAGTATATCCATCAGGTCTGTGTCGTATTTGTATAGGCGGGCATAGGGCAGATCACGTATTATTTCTGGCACACCTCCAACATGGCGGGCTATGACTGGTATGCCGGCTTGTAATGCCTCGAGCAACACATAGCCGAGAGCCTCAGTGCGTGATGGTAACAGGAATGCGTCGTATTGAGGAAGTAGGGACTTTGCATTGTTGATATGCCCGTAAAGAGTGACACGCTTTTCCAGCTTTTTCTCACGGATTAACTTTTCAAGTTTCCCTCTGTTGCTACCTTCTCCTATGATATGATACTGGATATTTTTGATTTGCGGCAATATGCGCAGCACTGTATCGTGGGCCTTGTTGTGATTCAGCTCTCCGATACTTACTATGTGTTTTATCTTTTTGTTTTTGTCCCCATCTGAAAGTTTTGGCAATTGTTTGTAGTCACCTTTTTGTATACCATTATAAACCACTACCATTTTCTTTTTGATAAAGCTCGGGGCGCGCAGAGACTGTACGACATTTTCTGATACAGCTATCGTGCGATGTGACAACGATACTGTCATCCACATGAGTAGTCGCAGTACAGTCTTTGTAAAAATATTTCTGTCCTCATTATGAGGCCAACCGTGAGCCGTGAATATTATAAGAGGCACACTAGCGAGTCTCGCTGCCATCGCCCCAAACATTGATATTTTTGAGCTATGCAGATGTACTATGTCTGGTTTTTCTTTGTCTAGATAAAAATAAAGATCAAATAAATTTTTGAATGCCGTAAAGGGATTCATATTATTTTTGATTTTTAGATTCACTGTGCGTATTTTCTTGCTAGATATTTTTTCTAAAAGCTCGCCGTCATTCCCACTCGCTACTACTACCTCATAGTTATTGTATATCTTTGGATGGGTGGCCAAATCATGAACTGCTTTTTGAGCTCCGCCCCAGTTGGACTTGGTAATCAGATATACTATCTTTTTCACATATCCATTATAGCAGATGGATGTTATACTTATACACATATGCAGAAAACCCTTTTTATTACAGGTGGAGCGGGATATATAGGCCAAATGTTGGTGGATCTGTACGCCGTCCGCCCAGATGTAAAAATGATAGTAGCTCTCGACAAAGAGCCTGAGCCAAGTATGTATAAGACTCATGCAAATAGAGATAAATTGGTTTATATACATGCAAATACTAGCGACAAAACTTGGCAATCAAAAGTCGCACAGTACTCTCCAGAGATAGTAATACACACAGCATGGCAAATACGCGAGATATATGGCAACAGACCGCTGTCGTATAAATGGAATATTGATGGGTCAGAGAGACTGTTTGATTTTTGTTTTGAGAATAAATTTGTAGAGAGACTGACTTATTTTTCTACTGTTGCATCATACGGAGCATTTGCAGATAACAGCCTGGACTACAGATACGTTGAGACTGACCCATTTAGAAAGACTAACTATCTTTATGCCGAAGAGAAGAGGTGGGTAGAGGAACATCTAGAGAAAAAAATAAAAGAAAATAATGAGAAGGGTGGGCATATGCCGATAATATCTGTTGTACGTCCTGCGGCCATCTCTGGTCCACGTGGCAGATACGATCGTGTACGTTTTGGTTTGCAGTCAGCACTCTCTGGGGCGTTAAAGGGAAATTTTGTTTACAAGATTGTTTCGGCTATGGTTTCATTTGTTCCTGTTACTCCAAAATGGTTGAGACAATATATACATGAGGATGATGTAGCAGACCTGGTTGCCCTCCTCTCTTTTGACGCAAAAGTAAATCATAAATATGAAGTATTCAACATATGTCCTCCTGGCGACGTGGTTCTCGGTCCTGATATGGCAAAAGCGGTAGGTAAAAAAACATTGCCGATATATCCATGGATGGCAAGGCTAGCATTTTTCTTTTTCTGGCATGCTACACGCGGCAAGATACCAACAGCAGAAGGAAGTTGGAAAGGTTATAGCTACCCGATAGCAGTAGATGGTGGCAAGCTGACACGTATGTATGGGTATAATTATAAGTTTAGTTCTAGGGATGCCTTTGCAAAAAATGAAGGACGTTATGCTAAACTTAAATAACATATGGAATTACTATTAGTTGCAATATTAGTTTTTATTATTATCAAGTTGTATGTTATGCATCACAAAATATCCGAGATGCAAAAAGACATTCATCTCATATCTATGGGCAAGTTAAAATCAATGTCGCAGACTGAGATGCATCCAGGTCATCATAAAGAAAATTAATCTGGTGTTTATGTTTGTGGTATAATCAGCAAATATGAATACATTTTTGAACTCACTTGATTGGAGATTTGCTGTCAAAGAATTCGATGCCAATAAAAAAATCTCATCAGAAGACATACAGAAAATAAAAGACGCAATCAGATTTGCCCCGTCTTCATTTGGAATACAACCTTTTCGTGTGATTATAATAGAAGATCAAAAATTAAAGGACGACCTCAAAGAGGCTAGTTTTGGTAATAAACAAGTCAACACTTGTTCTCATCTTTTTGTTTTTGTTGCAAAAACTGATTTACAAAAAAGAATAGGGGAATATGCTGAGCTCATAAAGTCTAAAAGCGACGCGGGACTATTTGATAGAATGAAATTTGAAATGGGAGCTAGGGCGTTTTTTGGTTTGGTTGGCATGAGTGATGAGAAAAAGCTTCGCGTTGCTAGCAATCAGGCCTACATAGCATTAGGTTTCGCCCTGGCGGCATGTGCTGAGCTGCGTATAGACAGCGCTCCGATGGAGGGATTTTCAGCTGACCAATACAAAGAAATGCTATGTCTGGCTGACGATGAGTACGCTGCGGTTATAATGGGTGTCGGTTATCGCATATCTGAACCAGCTTTTACAAAGACTAGATTTAGCGAAGAGGAAATATTTGAGAGTAAATAGTCTGGTTTACATTTTAAAAACAAAAGAGTAGGATTGATGTTGGGGTGAAGTTGTGAGGATCTTTTACTGTGAGAGCAAGAAACAGACCTTCGTTTCCTTTTGGTCTGTTAAGATTCAGGATAGATGTGTTGCGGCCTTGTAAGTGCCTTGGGCCAATGCATAGATACTTCTGACTTGCTGTTTTGGCTTTAGCTCATCGCGAAAAGTTGAAAAAGGGTTAATCATACCTAATTTATATTTGTTTGCCTGGTTATCGTCAGTCAAGCAAAGACAGCGGCATGCTTTGCAACTTCATCCTACCCCCCCCCAGTCGCCCACAAGGCGGCTTTTGTTTTGCTTCACTTTTCCACCGAAAATCGCTTGTAAATACTGTAGGATGTGTTATAATTGCCAAGCGCTGATTACGATTGTGTATTGGATAGCGCGCTTGAGAGTCATATTAATAGCGCGTTTATAATTTTTAAAATTTAAATTTATGCAAAAAAGTGTCGCCACACTTCCAAAAAAGACTTTCTCGAAATACAGAAAGCCATTAGCAGATTTACCAAACCTAGTCGAAAATCAATTGATGTCTTACAAGACACTCATCGACAGAGACATTCCTGAAATATTCAAAGAGTTTAGTCCTATCAAGGACTATTCGGAGAAAAAGTTTGAACTTGAGTTCCTTTCTTTTGAGATCTCAAGTCCAAAATATGACGAAGTTCACGCAAAGGAGAACAAGTTGACCTACGAGGCCCCAATGCGTGTCAAATTGCGTCTAAAGAACAAGATTTTAAATACAACAAAAGAGCAAGAGATATTCATGGCGGATTTTCCACTCATGACTGTTCACGGTACATTTATCGTTAACGGTGTTGAGCGTGTAGTAGTGCCACAGCTTGCTAGATCATTCGGTGTTTTCTTTGACGCGGATGAGATCAAGGGCCACAGATATTTCGGTGCCAAGATCATACCATCTCGTGGTGTGTGGGCAGAGGTATTGAGCGAGCCTGACAATCAAATGTCAGTTCGTATCGACAAAAAGAGAAAGTTCGGTATCGTTCCTATGCTACGCGCTATGGGATTTGGATCGGATGATGCAATAGTCAACACTTTTGTATCTGACGAGGCAAAAGCATATGTAAAAAGCTTGCTAGAAAAGGACTTGATAAAGACTTCTCATGAGGCTTATGTTGAGATATACAAACGTTTGCGTGATGGTGACATGGCGACACCAGAGAATGCAAAGGAGTATTTTGACACTCTATTTTCAGCTGAGAGATATGACCTCTCGCCTGTTGGACGTTTCCGTTTTAACAAAAGATTTGGAATGCCTTTAGAGGGTAAAGATTCTGAGCGTCGTACTCTTTCAAAGGAGGACGTTGTTAAGATAATCGAGCATGTTATCACACTCAATGCTACACCAAATGCAGTAGAGGACGATATTGACCACCTAGGATCACGCCGTGTACGTTTCGTAGGAGAAATGATGGCTGCAAAGGTGCGTACTGGTATGACACAGATGAAGAGAAATATTCAGGACAAGATGTCAGTTATCGACACTGATACAACATTGCCAGTATCTATTGTAAATCAGAGACCACTTCAGGCTCGTATCAAGGAGTTCTTTACGACAAATCAATTGTCTCAGTTCATGAATCAAGAGAATCTCTTGGCAGAGGTAGAGCATCTACGCACTTTGTCAGCCCTCGGTCCCGGCGGTCTCACTCGTGAGCGCGCAGGATTCGAAGTTCGTGACGTTCACACATCACATTATGGTCGCGTGTGCCCTATACATACACCAGAGGGTCCAAACATTGGTCTAATATTGCGTCAGTCTAACTATGCTCGTATCAATGATTTCGGTATTATCGAGTCACCATATGTAAAAGTAAAGGCAGGCAAGATAACAAAAGAGATAGTGTATATGAATGCATTGGAGGAGGAGAAACATGTTATCGCTCCAGCATCAATAGAGTACGGTAAAGACATGGTTATAATAGGTGAGAGAGTGCCAGCTCGCAGATATGCTCAGCCAGCTATCGTTGACGTTTTAGATGTTGAGTATGTGGATGTTGCTACAAATCAGGCATACTCTATTGCTACATCTATGATCCCATTCCTCGAGCATGACGATGCGAATCGTGCGCTCATGGGTTCAAACATGCAACGTCAGGCGGTACCGCTTATCATCCCAGAGGCGCCATATGTTTCTACTGGTATGGAGGCAGAGGCTGCAAAGAATATCGGTCGTCTCATATATGCTGACGAGGACGGAGTTGTGACTCATGTTGATGCTGACTCTGTAGTTGTTAAGAGTGGTAAAGTAGAAAAAGAGTACAAACTAATTACTTTTGCTCGTACAAATGCCTTTAATATTTTCCACCAGAGACCAGTAGTTGATAAGGGGCAAGAAGTTAAAAAGGGTGATCTGCTCGCTGACTCAGCGACATCAGACAATGGTCAGATAGCATTGGGACAAAATGTTCGTGTTGCATTCATGACTTGGAACGGTGCGAATTACGAGGATGCGATTATTATCTCGGAGAGACTGGTAAAAGAAAGTAAATTTACTTCTATTCATATCGAGGAGCTGGTATGTAATGTTCGTGATACAAAGCTAGGTGTCGAGGTTACTACTCACGACATACCAAATGTTGGAGAGGTAAAACTACGCAACCTAGATGAGGACGGTATTATCCGTGTTGGTGCTGAGATCAGACCAGGAGATATTTTGGTTGGTAAGATCACACCAAAGGGTGAGACAGAGCTAACTCCAGAGGAGAGACTGCTTCGTTCTATTTTCGGTGAAAAAGTTCGCGATGTAAAAGACTCATCACTACGCCTCGATAATGGTAAACGTGGACGTGTTATCGGTGTAAAAGTCTTCTCAAGAGAAAGAGGGGACAATCTAGAGAGCGGTATAGTAAAACGTATACATATTGAAATAGCTCAGACTAGAAATATTACTGTTGGAGACAAATTAGCGGGACGTCACGGTAACAAAGGTGTTATCTCACGTGTGTTACCAATAGAGGAGATGCCATACATGGCTGACGGTACACCTATTGATATTATATTGACTCCACTCGGTGTGCCATCACGTATGAATCTAGGGCAAATACTAGAGATGCATTTAGGTCACGCTGCAGAGGCTTTAGGTTACCAAGCTGTAGTGCCATCATTCCAAGGTGCAACAGTAGAAGAGATACAGACAGAGCTCGAGAAATCAGGAATGGATAAATCTGGAACAGTTACACTATTTGATGGTCGTACCGGAGAAGAGTTTGAAAAACCTATTGCAGTTGGAACTATGTATATGTTGAAACTCCATCACATGGTGGAAGACAAAATACATCAACGCTCAATCGGTCCATACTCACTCATCACACAGCAACCGCTCGGTGGAAAGGCTCAAGGTGGAGGTCAGAGATTTGGAGAAATGGAGGTGTGGGCTCTCGAGGGATATGGTGCTGCGAATGTACTGCGAGAAATGCTCACTATCAAGTCTGACGATATCGAAGGTCGTGCTGCGGCATTCGATAGTATTATCAAAGGTGAAGATATGGGTGAGCCAGGAACTCCTGCGTCATTCATAGTGATGCTCAACACTCTCCGTGGTTTAGGTTTTGACGTTATACCAAAAGGTCAAAATATCCCACAAGAGAAACTTATCGGCGAGGATGTTATTAACGATTAATCAAAACTCCATATAAAAATATGAAAACAATCAATGCAACAAATTTCGACGCTCTTGAGATAAAAGTAGCGTCACCAGAAGCAATACGTGGCTGGAGTTTTGGTGAAGTCACAAAGCCAGAGACTATCAACTATCGTACAGGGCGCAGTGAGAGATACGGTCTATTTGATGAGCGTATATTTGGACCTGAGAAAGATTACGAGTGCTATTGTGGTAAATATCGCCGTATCCGTTACAAGGGTATAATCTGTGAGAAATGTGGAGTAGAGGTAACAAAGTCTATTGTTCGTCGTGAGCGTATGGGTCATATTGAGCTAGCTGTTCCTGTGGCTCACATTCTTTTCCTTCGTAATGTCCCATCTCGTATCGCTATGGTTATCGGTGAGACTTTGACTAACGTTGAAAAAGTGGTTTATTTCTCTGGATACATCATTACAAATGTAAATGAGGCTCAAAAAGAAGAAGTTATCAAAAATCTTGAGAGCGAGTTCAAGGCTAAGATCAAGTCAGCAACAGATGAGAAAACTCGTGAAAGATTGCAAGAATTGATGGACGCTGCTAAAAAAGAAATAGCAGAGCTGCGCCCTTGGAAAATCCTAGATGAGGTCGTATATCACAGATATGCAATGAAATACGGTGCATGTTTTGATGCAAAGATAGGTGCAGAGGCACTGTATGAAGTGTTCAAGGCTATCAATTTAGATGACTTGGAAAAAACTCTAACTGCAAATGTTGAGAAGGCTGGATCAGTAGAAAGAGAAAAATTAGAAAAGAGACTTTCTCTTGTTCGTGCATTTAAAAATGCAGGCATCAGACCGGAGTGGATGATGATGACGGCATTGCCAGTTATTCCTCCAGGAATACGCCCTATGGTGGCGCTAGAGGGAGGACGCCATGCGACATCAGATGTGAATGACCTTTATCGTCGCGTTATCAATCGTAACAATCGTCTAAAGAAATTGATGGAGATAGACGCTCCTGATGTTATTCTCCGCAATGAGAAACGTATCTTGCAAGAGGCTGTTGATGCCCTCATCGATAACTCTGCTCGTCACGGTGACGCGGCAGTAGCCTTGACTGGTCAAAAGAGAGTTCTAAAGTCACTGTCAGACAACTTGAAAGGTAAACAAGGTTTGCTACGTGGAAATCTACTCGGTAAACGTGTGGACTATTCAGCTCGTTCAGTTATTGTGGTTGGTCCAGACTTGTCACTCGCTGAGTGTGGTCTGCCTAAAAACATGGCACTCGAGCTATTCCGTCCATTTGTAGTGTCAAAACTTATTGAGCGTGAATTAGCGTTCAACATTCGTGGAGCTAACAAGCTTGTCGAGGATGGTATACCAGAAGTGTGGGCGATACTTGAGGAGGTTATCGAAGGCAAATACGTATTGCTCAATCGTGCGCCAACTTTGCACAGACTAGGTATACAGGCATTCCGCCCAAGACTGATAGAGGGTAAGGCTATACAGCTACATCCACTAGTGTGTGAGGCGTTCAACGCGGACTTTGATGGAGACCAAATGGCGGTACATCTTCCACTTTCTGTTGCTTCACAGCAAGAGGCTCGTGAGTTGATGGCGGCAGATAGAAATCTATTAAAACCAGGATCCGGAGAGTCTATTGT
This sequence comes from uncultured Candidatus Saccharibacteria bacterium, assembly GCA_964368915.1. Taxonomy (GTDB): domain Bacteria; phylum Patescibacteriota; class Minisyncoccia; order Phycocordibacterales; family UBA5272; genus JAUPVO01. The sequence goes on along the minus strand of CAYJDH010000002.1, from coordinate 22,827 downwards.
TACTCCTCGTATGGATATGGTACTCGGTGCGTATTGGATGACTACAATTGTAGAGGGTGAAAAAGGTGAAGGTAAATATTTTGCATCACCAAATGAAGCTATCACTGCTCACGATTTTGATATCGTAGGTTATAGAGCAAAGATAACAATAATGCCTAGCGATAAAGAGAAATATGCAGCATTCGAAGGCAAGCCATTTGAGACAACAGTAGGACGTTTGCTGTTTAATGCAATATTCCCAAATGATTACGCATATATTAACGAAGAGGTGGATAAAAAAAGAGTCAACAAAATACTTGATGACGTGTTCGCTAGATACGGAGTATCTGGTGCCCCTGTTATTATCGACAAGATAAAAGCATTTGGATTCAAGTACGCGACAATTTCAGGAACAACATGGAGTTTGACTGCTGTAGAGCAACCAAAAGAAAAAGCTCCACTAGTTGCAAAAGGATGGAAGAAAGTTGCTGATATCGAGGAGAATTATAATGATGGTCTGTTATCTGAAGATGAGAAACATGTCAAAACTATTGAGGTGTGGCAGGCTATTAGAAAGGAGATACAAGAAGTATTGGAGCAAAAACTAAAAGGTAGTCGCAGCTCTGTCTCAGACTTGATCACATCAGGTGCTCGTGGACAAGTATCACAGCTGATTCAGCTTGCAGGTATGAAGGGTATTATGGTTAACAACTCAGGAGGACAAATGGAGTTCCCTGTTATCGGATCAAATATCGAAGGGTTTACACCACTGGAGTACTTTATTACTACATATGGAGCTCGTAAGGGTAACTCAGATACAGCACTTAAAACTGCTCAAGCTGGATATCTTACACGTCGTTTGGTGGATGTGGCACAGGATGCCATTATTACAGAAGATGATTGTGGTACAACAAAATCAAAACTATTTACTCGTAAAAATGTTTTGGGTAATGATATATCATTAGCAAAAGCTGTACGTGGACGTATCTTGGCGGAGGATTTGACAGCCGGAGAAAAGAAATTTAAAAAGGGTGATTTGATTTCTACAAAAGACGCTATTGATATTGAAAATAGTAATGTAGAGTCAGCTCGTGTTTACACCCCTATTATGTGTGAGTCACTGCACGGTGTATGTCGTAAATGTTACGGGCTAGATATGGGGCGCTCAAAGATGGTGGATATGGGTGAGGCAGTTGGTATTGTGGCTGCTCAGGCTATTGGTGAGCCGGGTACACAGCTAACAATGCGTACATTCCACTCTGGAGGTGTGGCTGGTACTGACATCACTCAGGGTCTGCCACGTGTTGAGGAGATTTTCGAGCGTCGTGCTCCAAAGTCGCCAGCTGTTGTTGCTCATGAGAACGGTGAAGTGTTTGAGATCAGAATAGAAAAAGGTCAAAAAACTATCGTTATCTTAATGGATGAAAATGAGTCAAAGGGTAACAAGAAAGGCAAAATGGTAGAGTACGAGGTATTGCCACGCCGTACACCATTAATCAAAAAAGGTGATAAGGTGGTCAAGGGCCAAATATTAACTGATGGATCTGCAGATATCGAAGAGGTATTCAAATATGCTGGACGTGAGGCTGCTGAGGACTATATTGTTCAGGAGATCTTGAAAGTATACGAGCTCCAAGGTGCGTCTATCAGTCGTAAACATATTGAGGTTATCATCAAGCAGATGACTGGTCGTGTGAAAATACAAAAGCCAGGAGCATCTAGATTCAGCCAAGGAGATGTTATTGAGATATCTAAATTTAGAGATGAGAATAACAAGAACAAGGCTATGGGTGGTGAGGAAGCTCTCGCTAATCCTCTGATACTAGGAGTGTCAGATGTTGCTCTAACAACAACATCATGGCTATCTAGTGCTTCATTCCAAAACACTACACGTGTATTGATTGCAGCATCAACAAAGGGTCAAGTAGACGATCTACGCGGTCTAAAGGAGAATGTTATCATTGGTAAACTTATCCCAGCTGGTACAGGTATTAGAGGGTTAGAAGGAAATAATTAAGTTTAAATAATAAAAGTGCCCCGCCTCCGGCGGGGCACTTTTATTTGACACCATTGTTATAAAGCTATAGAGTTATATTGTTATCAACGCACGTTTGGGAGATGTAAATGAGTTTTAAGCCAACCAAAGAGTACGGGGTGAAAAAAAGCCGTGGGGCGCTACTTATCTTGCTTGCTATCGGAGCTATAGCAGTTACGGTTGCGGCTCTTTACGGCTCAAAGTTTGGCCTCTGGTAAAGGGTCCGGCGCGAGGGAGAAAAGCCTTCCTCGCGGCGGGCTTTTCTTTTATTTGGTATAATTAACACAAATGACATCTGTCGAAGAGGTAAAGAGCAAATTGACCATTGTTGAGGTGATCTCGCAATATTTGCGATTGGAAAAGTCCGGCAATCAATACAAAGCCAGATGCCCATTCCACAATGAACGCACGCCGAGTTTCTATGTCTCACCATCACGCAATAGTTATCACTGTTTTGGTTGTAATGAGTCGGGTGACATATTTTCTTTTGTAGAAAAAGTAGAGCATGTTGAATTTAGAGATGCATTAAAAATACTTGCAGACCGTGCTGGAGTGACTCTCAAAAATGAGAACAGAGACGAGGACTCAAAACTTATTTCAATATTAAAACTTGCCTCACAGCATTACGCCCGCAATCTTTTTGTTAGTATCGAGGCGAAAAAATATATACACGATAGAGGTGTGACTGATAACCTGATTGAGAGATTTGTTATCGGTTACGCTGCACAGGAATGGCGTGACATTTATGACACCTTGAAAAAAGCTGGTTACAACGATGAAGATGTTGTCAGCAGTGGTCTGGTTATCAAAACAGATGAGGGTAAATATTACGACAGATTCCGTGGGCGTATAATGTTCCCAATTTGCAACACATCAGGAACTGTTATCGGATTCACCGGTCGCATATTGCCACAGTATGATGATGGCAAGACTGGCAAATATGTAAACACTCCAGAGACTAGGCTGTATCACAAGAGCCAAGTGCTTTTCAACTATGACAAGGCCAAACGCAGCGTGGCTGACAAACGTGAGATAGTTTTGGTTGAGGGCCAGATGGATGTGGTGATGAGTGTAAAGGCTGGAGTAGAGAATGTAGTAGCAGTGTCCGGGACTGCATTCACCGAGGATCATGTAAAGATAATAAGCAGACTGGCAGAGAGAGTGGTGCTAGCTTTTGATAATGATGCGGCGGGACACAAAGCCGCTGAGAAGGCTGGAGTGATGTGTACATATGGAGGCCTCGAGGTATACACAGTCAGTTTGTTAGGAAAAGATGTAGCAGACATGGTGCTGGAGGATGGACACATGTGGCAATCAGCAATAGATAAAAAAGAGTTACTAATAAAATGGTATGCAAATGAGTCACAAAAGTTAGAATCAAAAAACAGGATCAGCTATGTCCGTCAATATCTCGTACCAGTATTAAAAGCTATACGTTCACCGCTCGAGCGTGATGTGTATGTGAATGAGATATCAAAGCAGCTCGGCATAGACAGTGTGTCACTTAAAAAAGAAATAGATAACTTTATAACCGAGTACAAAGATGAAGAAGTTGTAAAAGCAAAAGTAGATGTGGTTAACAAGGTAGATATAGAGGCTGAGTTGGCGGCATTGTCTGTGCATTTTGGATATGAACATACTCATGATTTGCCAGAAGAGATAATCAACAAAACAATAATAGAATTGGAAGGCAAGCACGCCCTATCAGAGGGGTATTATCGAGATCTTGTCGCTCTATATAATAAAAAGTTTAAACAGGATGAGATATCTGTATTAAAAGAGAAAATAGCTGCAGGTGAGGATGTGGAAAACAACCTTGCAAAGCTGCAATCTTTGATTGCGAAATAGTTGTAGGAATGTTATAATACAATTCTTAAACAATTTGTCCATGGCAACTAAAAAAGTTATTTCAAAAAAGAATAGTTCAAAGAAAAATACAGCCAAAACTGTAATCAAAAAAACAACTAAAAAAGTTCCTGCCAAAAAAGCTGTCACAGCTAAAAAGACAATTAATAAAAAACCTGTTAAAAAAGTAACAGTAAAAAAAGTATCTAAAACAGTATTAAAAAAACCTGTTAAAAAAGTGCCAAAAAAAGTAATGCAGAAAATCGTCAAACCTTTAACAAAAAAGGTTGTTAAGGCTGCTGCAAAAAAAGTAGAAGTAAAGCCAAAATACAAACCAAAAGCTTTTACAATACGTACAAAGCCAAAAAAAGAAGGTGAGAAAAGAGAGGAGAAAAAGATCAGCACAAAAGATCAGCTAGCTGATGAGTTGCTACAAAAAGGTAAAGAGAGAGGCTTTGTAACATATGATGAGATCATCAAATACTTCCCAACAATAGAGACTGACATTTTATTCCTAGAGGATATATATGAGAGACTGTCTGTTTTGAAGGTGGACGTTCTCGAGAGCGGTAACATCCTCAATCTTGATGATGATGGCAAGGGTAACAAAGAGGAGAATGCTCATGACAGTATACAAATATATCTTCGCGAGATAGGGCAATACCCACTCATCGGTGGTGAAGAGGAGAAATCGTTGGCGCAACGCATCGCCCTCGGCGATGATGAGGCTAAAAATTTGTTAGCAAAGTCTAACTTGCGTCTAGTGGTATCTATTGCAAAGAAATACGTTGGACGTTCAGCTGACCTGTCATTGCTCGACCTTATCCAAGAGGGGAATATAGGATTGTTCAAGGCTGTTGAGAAGTTCGACTGGACAAAGGGATTCAAGTTCTCGACTTATGCTACTTGGTGGATACGCCAGGCTATCACTCGCGCTCTCGCTGATCAGTCACGCACTATTCGTATCCCTGTGCACATGGTGGAGACTATCGCTAAGTACAAACAGGTATACAGGAGACTGTCTCAAGACTTGGGACGTGACCCATTATCAGAGGAGATAGCAACAGAGATGGATATAGAGCTCGAAAAGGTACACATGATAGAGAGTATCAATCAGGACACTGTGTCACTTGAAAAGCCTATCGGTGACGATGACGACAAGTCTACTCTCGGTGAGTTCATAGCGGATGACAAGATAATATCTCCAGATCAGGAGTCTTCACGCCGCATACTACGCGACCAGATAGAGGAGATACTAAACAGCCTCTCGGACAAGGAGCGTGAGATAGTTGAGATGCGTAACGGTCTCGGTGAGTATGAGGGGTATCAACATACACTCGAGGAGGTGGGTAGCAAGTTCGGCGTCACTCGCGAGCGTATACGTCAGATCGAGGCCAAAGTCCACGAGAAAATCCGTAACCATCCAAAGGCAGATAGATTGAGAAATTTCTAGTCTCTTTTCAAACACACGAATTTGTGTTATTATAAGGCCAATATTATGTTGTTAGACAAAGTTACATTACAGCTAAGCGCAGGAAAAGGTGGTGATGGAGTAGTCCGTTGGCGCAGGGAAAAAGGCATACCTTACGGTGGTCCTGCAGGTGGTGACGGTGGTCAAGGAGGAGATGTGTTTTTAAAAGTGATACGTGACGTATACGCTCTCGGTGTGTTCCGCCAAAAGACAGAGTGGGCTGCAAAGGATGGTCAAAGTGGCAAAAAACGCAGTATGCACGGCAGTAATGCGGAGGACCTATATCTTGAGATACCACTCGGATCTATCGTTTATAATCGTGATTATGACATCACATACAACTGTGACGTAGACGGAGAGATAATTAAAATTTTAAAAGGAGGTCATGGAGGACTCGGAAATGAGAAATTTAAAACAGCTGTTAATCGTACACCAGAGGAATATACAAAAGGACAAGCTGGGGAGACTGGGACTTTTGATATTGAGCTGCAGCTGATCGCTGATGTGGGAATAATCGGCAAGCCTAACGCTGGGAAGAGCTCACTACTTAACGCTCTGACTCGTTCATCTGCAAAGGTGGCTGATTATGAGTTCACAACACTCGAGCCAAATCTAGGTGC
>CAYJDH010000002.1:12804-16777 GCA_964368915.1 uncultured Candidatus Saccharibacteria bacterium | reverse complement strand
ACAAGTTCCTCCGTCATATCAAACGTACATCAATGTTGCTACATCTCGTGAGTGCAAGTGAGGCTGACGTTGCGGAGACTTATAAGATAATCAGAAAAGAGTTGGGGGCATACGATATGGACCTGACAAAGAAAAAAGAGATAGTGATACTGTCTCGTACTGACCTGGTCACGCCAGATGAGATGAAGAAAAAGCAAAAAGAATTGGAGAAAGCTTGCGGACAGAAAATCATGACTATCAGTTTATTTGATGATGAGAGCGTAAAGAGTTTCAGTGATAACTTTATAAAAATCTTGAGAGCCTAGAGACTCTTGATAATCTCTGCAAATACTTGTGGGTTACCAGCACCGTTAGAGGCCCTCATACATTTTCCTACGAAAAACATTGCCAGCTTGTCAGCTCCAGCTTTGTACTCAGTCCATTCTTTTTGATTTTCAGCTATCACAGCCTCAACTATTTTCTTTAGTGCCTCAGGATCAACTGTCTGTATCAGGTTCAGCTCTTTTGCGCGAGTCTCTGTATCTGCGTCATTTTTCATTAGGTCTAGTAATAGATCCTTTGCGCCACGAGATGACAACTTGTTCTCATTTATCATAGTGATAATTGTTTTAAAGTTTTTAGCATTAGGGAGTTTTAATGTCTCGTCCTTTGCGAGCAGTCCGATAGCGTCAGTACAGAGATAATTAGCCAAAGTCTTCTTGCTGTTCTCGTCGAGACCCTCACTTGCTGCCGCAAAGTATGTGTACAGATTGTTGTCATCCACTAGCTGCTCAATTTGTTTTTCTTGCAATCCTGTTGCTGTTAACTTAGTACGTACTGCCCATGGCAACTCCGGCAATGCAGCACGCATAGCCTCGATGTCGAACTCAGTATGCAAATACATTTTTGGCAAATCTGGATCAGGGAAATATCTGTAGTCATGAGCGTTCTCCTTTTTACGCTGAGAAAATGTCTCTTGTTTCGCCTCATTCCATCCACGAGTCTCCTGTATTATTGTTTCGCCCTTTGCCAGCATCTCTTTGTGGCGTTCTACTTCATACAGTATTGCCTTTTCTACAGAGTTAAATGAGTTTAGATTCTTTACCTCGCATTTCGTACCGAAAACATTTTTGTCTTTTGTTATCGATATATTTGCCTCCAGTCTCATTTGGCCTTTTTCCATGTCTGCATCACTGGCTCCGAGTGTGCGCAATAGGCGTTGCAACTCTTTTCCAAATTCAGCACTGCCCCTCGCTGCCTCCTCTGCGGAGTTGTATGTCACAGCATCAGTTACCAGCTCCTGCAGTGGCACTCCAGCACGATTAAAATCAACTAGGGTATATGCACCAGACTCATGGTCACTCTTTGCTGTGTCCTCCTCGAGATGTATGCGGGTAAGTGGTACGCCATGCAGTGTTCCACCAGAGACAATAGGGTATTTGAATTGTGTTATCTGATAACCTTTTGGTATGTCTGGATAAAAATAGTTCTTTCGGTCGAACTCTGTGTAGTCTGCGATATTTGATCCGAGAGCGAGACCGACACGTATGACTTTTTCTACTGCATCACGATTTGGAACGGGCAATGTGCCAGGCTCTGCCAGACATATTTCGCATGTATGCTTGTTCGCCTCCAATTCTAATGGAACATTTGCACAGTTACACCACATTTTTGACTTGGTTTTCAGTTCTGCATGCACCTCCATTCCCACGGTTACAAAATAGTCGTCTTTATTTTCCATATTATGTTGATTATATCAAATATTACCAAAAACCCAAATAAAAACAGCCGATTTCCAGCCCTCAAAAAGTCCCTAACTTAGTCACTTGACAAAAGATTTGTAAGTGTTATAATACTTCTCACGGACGACGGTTTCGAGATTCGCAATACGAGGTGAAGACCTCTATCGACCCGTTCAGCGCCGCTTATTTGAACCTTCAACAACGGAGCCCGCAGCCTATGCTGTTCCTCAAATTCTTTAAATAACCAGGCCATTCGCGGCCGACAACGTTCTCGTAACGTCGCCGTCGGCCAAACCCACTAAGGCGGCCCAAGCCGCAATAGGAGAAATCCATGCATTGGTCGTGAATTTAAGATTCCGAGTTCCTGTCGACCAGACCGAGGGCAGTGCCGCCCTCGGTCGCCAATAAAGTCTTAGCTTTGCGCTAAGCTTTTTTTATTTGTGTATATTTTGAAATGTGTTAAAATAAATTTTAGATGTTCGGGAGTTGTTCCGTTTGCCCAAACGTCTACGCCTGGTAGAAGTAATTTTTCGCCAGTAACGCCAACAACCAGCCATCGGGAGAAATCCGTGAAAACTCGCAATAAAGGACGCCCACAAGGCGCCGCTTCCAACAGCTAAGGCACGTCGCCGGTTCACGCGTGGGGGGCTTGGTCCACGCTAACAACGCCCTGATTTCGGTCAAGGCGTTTTTATTTTGCGTATTTTTTTGTTCATATTTATGTTAGAATTTTAATTGGACCTGATTCAAAAGTTGTATTAACACCTGTATTTGTGGACGCAGAAGCAATGTTATTTTTGACTCAGGAAATTTGTTCCATCTTCAAGGGGAATCTTGATGCGCACTTGCAACGCAGTGTCCTAGTCGACTGCTAAATTGGCTACAGGCATGCTGGAGGTAGGCGACTTACGAAACGCCTTCAGTAATGTACGCTGACACCTGTTTACGGTGGCTTCAGGTGAAAAGAACGCCATAAAACCGCGATTAGTTTCGCGGTTTTTTATTTTGCGTATTTTTTATTCCAAGTGATTTGGCGTTTGGCGTATTGCCAACTTTTTGTAATTATATTTTGTATCAATTCTTCTTTACTGATTTTATTTTCCAAATAGTTAATAGTTTCTTTGTATTCTATTCCTATACTAGATAGCTTTTCCTTGCTTATATTTTTTAAGAGATTTTTAGTCTCGGATATTATCCCATCAATTCTTTTTTCTGTTCTCAATTTGATGCGCTCAAGCAGTTCCTCTTTTGTTTTGTCTATTATTATCCACTCGACATCATACTTCGCATCGCGATTCCTAGCTGGCATTGCACCATGGGTTTGAAGTATTTCTAGTTCGCGCAGTAATCTGCGTCTGTTACCGACACTTTTACTTTCAAAATCTGGATCAATACTTTTTATCTCACTCAGTATCTGCTCATCAGTTTTGCTGTTATATTTTTCCTCAAAGTTTTTATCACGCGCTGGTGTGTCGGGTAGACCGTAAACTAATGCGTCGATATACATGCCAGTACCGCCACAGATAATTGGTAACTTGTTTTTAGATGTTATCTCTTGTATTGCTTTTTCTGCCTCACGAACCCAGTCGAATACTGAATAGTCCTGTGTAGGGTCAGCGATGTCGAGGCAGTAATGCTTTACCCCTCGCATCTCATCTGCTGTTATCTTGCCAGTACCGATATTTAGTCCTGTGTAGACTTGCCTGGAGTCGGCGCTGATAACTTCGCCATTGCGCTCTAGAGCCAGCTGCACAGCCAAGTCACTCTTGCCACTGGACGTTGGTCCAGCGACTATTATTATCTTGTCTTTTTGGCTGTTATTATTCTCTGGTTGCATGATTTATATCTATGCTACAATATATATATGTTTAGTCCAAATCCAGTTCCAGGTGCAGAAAGAAATAACTCCCAAAATAATAACGAGGCTAAAAGAATCAACTGGCAAGAGGGGATGCAGGGTAACCCAATGTTATCAAATAAGGCTGTTGAAAATTTGAAGTCACAGATAAATAGACTCGACTCTGATATAGTAAAACTAAATAATAGTATAGCTGAGTCAAATGATCAGAATATGAGAAAAGCTTTTGAGAAAGTTAGAGATAAACTTTTAAGCGAGAAGAAAGAACTAGAAAATACCACCGGAATAAAAACAACCATTCAATAGCATTTTTGTGTTATAATGCGTTCATAATTAATTAAAAATATGAATAAAAATACTTGTGGTGAGGAGGGGTGCTGTGGACAGGCTTGTG
>CAYJDH010000002.1:7499-12704 GCA_964368915.1 uncultured Candidatus Saccharibacteria bacterium | reverse complement strand
AAAAATATGAATAAAAATACTTGTGGTGAGGAGGGGTGCTGTGGACAGGCTTGTGAGGACTGCCCATGCCAAAATGGTGGAGTTTGCCTAAATACTGCAAATGATGAGTCATGCGAGTGTTGTGGCGGTGAGGAGCTGGGTATGTACGGTATAGCAGAAAATGTGAATGCGGAGATAGGCGAGCCTGTCGAGGACTTTTGTGTTGATAAATATCAAGCTGGCAAGATAGATAAAGTATTTCTATCTGACTATGCTGGTAAATGGGTAGTTCTATTTTTCTATCCAGCTGATTTTACATTTGTTTGCCCTACAGAATTGGAAGAATTGGCAGACATGTATGACAAGTTTACAAAGATAAATGCAGAGGTGTTATCAGTCTCAACAGATACTGCATTTGCGCACAAGGCTTGGGCGGAGACTAGCCCAGCTATCAAAAAGGTTAAGTTCCCAATGCTTGCTGATCCAGCTCATGAGCTGTGTGAGTATTTTAATGTTTTGATTCGTGATGATGGTCTAGCTAGACGCGGGACATTTATCCTCAACCCAGAGGGAGTCCTAGTTAGTATGGAGGTCAATGACAATAGTATAGGTCGCAGCGCAAAAGAGCTGTATCGCAAATTGCAAGCTGCTCAGTTCGTATACGAACACGGGGATCAGGTTTGTCCTGCGAGCTGGGAACCAGGAGATGACACTCTGACTCCTAACGATGATCTAGTGGGCAAGATTTAAAAAGTTAATTTAGAAATTATGGATAACAATACACAAACAATCAACACAGCTGCACCAGCAGCAGAGCAAAAGGTTAATATTGAGTGGGTAATAGTTCTACTCTTTGCATTTTTATTGGGCTGGCTCGGCGTTCATAGATTCTATGTTGGGAAAATCGGCACAGGCATACTCATGATATTCACCTTTGGTGGGTTAGGTATCTGGGCATTGATTGACCTCATTATGGTAGCTGTAGGGCAGTTCAAAAAGAAAGACGGTACATTGATACCGGTTTTCAAATAAATAGAGAAATAAAAGAACGGACCGTAATGGTCCGTTTTTAGTGTGGAGACTTTTGTCCACCACACCGGTGCTACTTGCGGCGACTCCTGCGACGTGTCCCAGTTTGCGGCTTGCTTGCGACTTTTGTGGTCGGTGATGCTTCTGGTGTCTTTGGGGATCGCTTGTGATACCTTCCTTTGAACTTAAGATGTTTCTCAGGCAAGATGAGCTCCTTCTCGTTGTAGACAAGAAAATACTAACATTACAGTAAATAAAAATCAATATTTATTATTTTTTTGTGTTTGGTTTTTAATTATGATAAGCAGGTAAAATAGAAACCGCCTCGCAAGAAAGCCGATGCGGTTTCTTGCGAGGCGGATTACGCTTTTGCGGTTTTGAGTCTGTACAGAGCAAGGGGGAGTACAATCACCGAGCTCATCAATGTCATGTAAACAGGGAATAGCCAATACTGGACGGACCATTCTTGTATGGCAAAAATATTCAAGGCGCTTGCCAGTGAAAACATTGCCCACGGAAAGAGTGGTTCATCTTTTGGGTCTTTCCAACTTTTGATCACCTGAGGGATCGCCGCTATTACATCAGCGAGAACTCCGCCAAGTATTCCGATGGTGGGGGATTGTGTTGTTTGCCACATTACAACGGTAGCGACACAGACAACTACGCACACAGTATCTAGTTTCCCCCACTTGTACTCGCCGTGACGAAGAGAGAGAAAGACAATGATGGCAGGGTTGATGACACCCATGAGGATCGGTAATAGGGTTGTTCCCCAGTGCGCGCCAGCTTGAAAGCTGGTCACAAAGAGAAGTGTCCCAATGCCGAGCCAAAGTATCCACGTGGAGACAACGGGGCGTTTGAGTTCTCTTTTGTAGATTGCCAGCATGTAGGGATAGCCGCTGATGAATATGAGGAGAGCAGAAACTGAACCCCATGTAATTATTTTGGGAAAATCTTCCAAGAGAAACCTCCATGTAAAAATGTTTCTTTTCTCACACTATCACATATCTTACAAAAGTCAATTCTAGCTTTGTCAGAAAAAACTTAATACTTGTTGTGCCAAAGGAGGGACTCGAACCCTCAAGCCGTGAAGCAAGCGATTTTGAGTCGCTCGTGTATACCATTCCACCACTTTGGCTAGTTGAATATGTGGATTATATCATAAAAATCTCATGCTATACTAATACAATTATGGCAACAATTGAGAATGCGATCTACTGGCTCGAAGTAGAAAAAATTATCCCAAACCCTTATCAACCTCGTAAAGAGTTTGATCCGATACAGCTCCAAGAGATGGCGGACAGTATACGTCAATACGGCATACTCCAACCACTAGTTGTATCTCGTTTCGAAGAGATGAAAGAGGATGGATCGATAGAGGTGGTATACCAATTGATTGCTGGAGAGAGGCGTTTGCGTGGATCAAAGCTCGCTGGGCTGTCACAGGTGCCATGCATTATCCGTGTTGGTGATGACAATAGAGAAAAACTCGAGATAGCGATAATTGAGAACGTTGTGCGTGAGAATCTAAATCCAGTTGAGCGTGGTATGGCGTATCAGAGATTGGCCGAGGAGTTCAAATTGACCTGGGTTGATATTGCAAAGAAGGTATCAAAGTCTCGCGAATATGTTTCTAACACTGTTCGTATTTTGATGTTACCTCAAGACATGTTGGATGCACTTTCAAAAGGTAAAATCACAGAAGGTCATACCAGACCTCTGCTGATGTTAATAGACAGACCAGAGGAGCAGGCAACATTGTTCAAGGAGATGCTAATCAGAAAAATGACAGTGCGTGAGGCAGAAGGCATAGCGAGACGTGTGGCGTATGACAAGGTTCGCAAGAAAAGTACATACATAACACCAGAGGTGGTAGAGATGGAGGAGGGGCTAGCACAATCACTCGGTACTCGTGTTACTATTGAGCCTCGCGAAAAAGGTGGCAAGATATCAATTGACTACTTCACATATGATGAGCTGATGTCTCTGTCACGACTAATCAAAAATGCTAGCACGAGCAAGACCCATGTAGGCATGTTCGATGCGATGAAAAATGATAACACTACAATAGGAGGGTACACTGAGGAGTTGCCAGTAGCGGATGTTATTAACACTTTACCTACTGATCAATTGGTAGACAATTTACCTGCTGAGTATTTTGAAAACAACAACGCATTAGCAGATGTGGCGGTGGATGACAGATCAAAAGACGAAGTCGTAGCCGATAACAACACCGAGGATACTGACCTGTATAATATCAAAAACTTCTCTCTATAAAGTTTTGTTTTTAACTAATAAAGAATCTATCCAATGGCCCACCATTTTCTTTTAGCCAGCTTCTGATGTGACGTTTTGCCATTGTTGTCTTACACATGTTGATCCACTTACGATTAGGCTTTGCTGTGTCGCTGGTTTCTATTCTAACAACGTCTTTGTTTTTTAGAACATAGTCAAATGGGACCAATTTGCCGCTGACATAGCTCCTCATCGCATGATCTCCGATATGACTGTGAACAGTATATGCAAAGTCTAGAGGCGTGGATCCATCTGGCAAATCTATAACGTCACCTTTTGGGGTAAAGATAAACACCCTGTGATTAAAAAAGTCCTCTTTTAAGTTTTTCAAAAAGTCTCCATGTTTTGAGACGTCTTTTTGCCACTCGAGTAGCTCGCGTGTCCAGCTAACTTTTTTTGCCAAAGTGTGTCTATCTATATCATTTGTGCCAAGCTCTTTGTATGCGAGATGAGAGGCGATACCATACTCGGCCTCCTCATGCATTTGTTTTGTTCTGATTTGTATTTCTACAGTTGCGCCAGTACCAGTAAACACCGTGGTGTGTAGTGATTGATAACCATTTGGTTTTGGTACTGCTATATAGTCTTTAAATCTCCCTGGCATCGGCTTGTAAAAACTGTGTATAACACCCAAAGCTTGATAACAGTCACTCATATTTGGCACTATTATACGCAGAGCAATAATGTCGTATATTTTTGCGATGTCATAATTATATTTTTTTAGTTTTTGCCAAAGAGAATATAGGTGTTTGATTCTCTGGTCCACACGCTCTATATTAACCTCGAGTATACGCAGCTCCTCATTGATTGTTTTTGATATCTCCTCCAATGTTGCCTCATCGGTAGACTGTATAGTTTTGAGTATTTCTTGGGTGCGTTTATATTCATCAGGATAAACATAAGGGAAAGCCTTGTCCTCCAGTTCCGCCTTTAATTTTCCCATACCGAGTCTGTCGGCGAGACGTGCGTGTATCTCCAGAGTCTCGAGAGCTATACGTTTTTGTTTATGTTTATCTACATACTCTAATGTTGATATATTATGCAGTCTGTCGCAAAGCTTTATAACAACGACGCGTATGTCGTCACTCATAGCAACAAAGAATTTACGCAGAGACTCCACATGTCTCTCGACCCCGTTGTATCTGACCTTTCCAAGTTTAGTTACACCTTCTACCAATGTCGTTATCTCTAAACCGAAGTCCTTTTCCATTTGTTCGTGGGTGTATGAAGTGTCCTCGAGCAAGTCATGCATTAGTCCTGCCGCAATGGTGTCAGCATCCATCTTTTGATTTGCTATATTTATGGCTGTTGCTACACAGTGGTTAAAATACGGCTCGCCAGATTTGCGTAGTTGCCCCTCATGGAAACTTTTTGCAGTAAAATACGCCTTTTCTATTAGCTTTTTCTCATCAGCATTCAAATAGTTGGCTGCTGCGTATAGACTTTCAATTGGCGTGTGCATGTTATACTTTATACCATATAAAATAAAAATATAAAATCATGACAGAAGAAATAAAACATCATAAAGTGGATACACATTCTTATAAAGGATGGCTTAATTCAGATTCATTTTTAAAAAGATGTTTCTCTGTAGCTGGGTACAATTTTGTTGCATCACTTATCATCAGTATTCCTTTTTATATCATAATGTTAATCGCTGGGTTTGCATTGTTCGGCATGATGGGGGTGGGGAATATGGGTCATATGAATGGTGTAAGAAATAATATGTCAGAGACTATGCCTGCTGGGAAGGTAGATATAAAAGCGGTGTGCGAAAGCCTAATGGCTAATAGTGGAATGGAAAACACACCAGCTGCTGCTGTATATGTAAAAGCTTGCGTAGATGGTGATTATCAAGACGCCGTTAACATGTATATAAAAATGATGGGCGGCGATGGCAAG
>CAYJDH010000002.1:5843-7399 GCA_964368915.1 uncultured Candidatus Saccharibacteria bacterium | reverse complement strand
CACACTTTGCTGCTACATCTCTCTGGTATAGTTTTCGTACCCTCCATCATCATCTCCTGACACATGGTACACCAATTACCAGTTGGTTTTGTTTTGATCGCATGTTTACAGTCAGGATAGTTTGAACATGAATAGAACACTCCAAATTTTCCACGTCTTTCCTCCATTACTCCGTCTGAACAGTGATTGCATGACACTCCTGTAGACTTTGCGGCCTTTGCTTCGGCGCTCTCCTCAATGTATTTACATTTAGGGTATGTTGAACAGGCGATGAATTTACCATATTTACCATCACGCTCCATCAGCTCGCCCTTTTTACATTTTGGACAGGGTCTACCGAGAGACTTTGGCGGCTCCACCTCTGATCCGTCTGGCTTTCTCGCACCATCACAGTCTGGATATCTAGAGCATGAATAAAATGTACCTGAGCGAGAGAGCTTTTCCACCATTGTTGCGTTACATTTTGGACAAAGCATCCCCTCTGGGGCAGGGCGTAGGTTGGTGACTTTGTCTATGTCTTTTTTACTTTCGACTTCTGAGAGGAATGGTGTATAAAAGTCAGTTAGTACTTTTAAATATGTAGTGTCTCCGTTTGCTATCTCGTCCAGCTGATCCTCCATTTTAGCTGTAAAGTCATCAGATATGTATTTGTCAAAATGTAATGTTAAAAAGTCACTCACCACTTCTCCTGTTGGTGTTGGGAACAGTGTCTTTGATTGCTTTTCAACATATCCACGAGTCTCTATAGTTGAAATGATAGAAGCATACGTTGACGGGCGTCCTATACCTCTCGCTTCCAGCTCTTTTACCAGTCCCGCCTCAGTGTATCTGTTTGGTGGCAGAGTCTCTTTTTCTATTACCAATATATCCTCAAGTTTTAATCCGGTATCAATAGATAGTTTTGGTAGTAATACATCATCTCCACGACCGTCTGGATCAGCGGCGAGCCAGCCTTCCAATTTTAATATTGATCCATTAACTGCGAATGTTGGTACACGTTCGTCACTTGATCTCGCTATTATTTTGGTGCGGAGTATTGTCGCGGACATCATCTGACTAGCGATAGTGCGTTGCCATATTAATTGGTACAGCTTTTTCTCATCATCAGTACTGCCTCCTGACATGTGCGCTGGATGTGTAGGGCGTATAGCCTCATGAGCCTCTTGGGCATTTTTAGATTTTGTTTTGTATGTTCGCAGTTCGACTTTGTCTTTACCATAATTCTTTTCAATAGTTGTGACTATCTCTGCTTTGGCATCTTTTGATATGGATGTAGAGTCTGTACGCATATATGTGATGAGACCTTTTTCATAAAGCTTCTGAGCCACGCTCATAGTGCGTGATGGCGAGAATCCCAATCTATTGCTCGCAGTTTGCTGAATAGACGATGTAGTAAATGGCGCATTTGGATTGCGCTTTGCCTCTGTCTCTTTTATGTCCTCGATATGCCAAGATGATTTGGTTCCGAGTGTGCGTATCTCATCTGCCCTCGCTTGCTCTTTTGGTACCTCATCACAAGACATTAATAGTTTGTATGTCTTTGACTCTTTTGCTTT
>CAYJDH010000002.1:0-5743 GCA_964368915.1 uncultured Candidatus Saccharibacteria bacterium | reverse complement strand
GGGGTGATCTCATGAAAAGTCACACGTTTTGCAGTGTCTAGTTTTAGTTCATCCTTGATATGCCAAGCTATAGCCTCTCCTTCACGGTCGGGGTCGGTTGCCAGATATATAGTGTTCGCCTTTTTAGCGAGACTGCGTAGCTCGTCAAGGACTTTTTCTTTTTTAGGGTCCACTACATATGTAGGCTTGAAACCATGCTCTATGTCTATGGCTTGCTTGTTAGACTTTGGCAAATCGCGCACGTGACCCACTGATGCACGCACGGTATATTCGCCATCGAGATACTTCTCAATTGTCTTTGCTTTGCTTGGTGACTCTACAATTAGTAATTTCATTTAGACTTCAGATTACACTAGTTTTTTGATTTCGCCAAATGAGTCCGTTACAAATCCCTTTGACTCGAGGGTTGTGATGGCTATGAATGCCTCATGAGCGAGGAGGCCAGATTTCTCAATTATGTCGTCGCGACTCATAGGGTAATCAAGCATTTTTAATATTGTTTTCTCTTCGTCGGTGACACTTTCAAAGAGAGTCTTTTGTTCTGGCTTGCTGTTAAGCTTGAGCAGCTCGAGTATGTCCTCGCTGCAGACAACAGGGTATGCGCCATCTTTGAACAGCTGTGCTGTACCACGTGAGAGAGATGAGAATATTGATCCGGGGACTATTGCTATGTCTTTGTTGTACTCGAGACCGAGGCGTGCCGTTATCTGTGTCCCTGATTTTTCTTCTGCCTCTATTATTAGTATGAGGTCGGCAACCGCCGCCATCAATCTGTTGCGAGCTGGGAATGTGTAGAGCTGAGACTTTGTATCTGGTTCATATTCTGATATCAATGCGCCACCATTTGTTAATATCTCATCTGCTAACACAGTGTTTGACTGCGGATACAGCACTGACCTATCCAGTCCAGAGCCGGGGAATGAGATAGTTTTGAGGTTGTACTTGATAGCCGCACGATGAGCGCATGTGTCTATGCCGAGAGCGAGACCAGAGATGATAATAATGTCATGACCCTGGAGGCCGGAGAGTAGGTGATCGGTAGCATCACGTCCATATGGGCTGGCTTTGCGGGACCCAATTACGCAGACCACACGAGTGTTCTCATTTTTTTCTAATATGTCCCCCTCTATATACAGTTTGTCTGGACATTGATGTATTTGCAAAAGTGGGGCGAGTAGGGGAAAGTTGTGAAAGTCTTTCTTTAATATATGTGTATATTTACTATCTTTGATTTCACTGTTCATCTTGGCTTAATTATACAAAACAAAAAGCCGGAAGTTTTTGGTTATTAACTTCCGGCTTTTTGTTTATGTTCTCGCTTAGTGATGTCCACCAGTTGCTGCTGGGGCTGCTGCTTTGATAGCAACTGCCGCGATCAGACCTACTATCAATGCGAATTTTGTTGTGTCGGGCATGTTGTTGTTAACTAGTACAAGTACCAGTACAAATGCTCCTATTCCTGCTCCTACGTTAAATTTCATATTTTTTGTATATATTTAAATATTAGTAACTATCCCCATATTATACTACTAACGAGTCTATTTGTCAAGTAGCTTGTAAAATAAGGCAAAATAAAGGCCTGGCAACGCTTGCGCGTTGCCAGGCCACATACGAACGAGGTCATTTTCGACGATTTGCTGTATAGACAGCTGCACCGGTCGAATTGATGACTTCATAAGTCCTGCCACCAGAAATCAAGAGTTTGCCTAGCCTCGAGTCACAGATGTCGAACCTTTCAAGTCCGTTATCTATGATGATTTCGATTTTCCCGCAAGCTTTGCCGCGACCTTGGATGTAAATGCCGTCGCTGTCTTGCTTTACCGGTTTGGAACCAGAGGTCCCCGCTGAAAACTCAAAACTTGGTTTCGGTGGATCTCGGTTTACAAACACGAAGCTCATCACCACTTCGCCTCCTGCCGTTGGCGGAGATATTTGAGCAACAGAGGACTTCTGCGGATGTGAAGCTTTTGCAAGCTCAGGAATTTCCCGATGAATGTTTTCAAGTTCTCTGGCATACATTCGTAAAGCCTGATCAATCTCGTCAATACGTTTTTTGTTGTTTTTAACAATCGTCCCCAGGGTTACCCACTCTTCACAAAACCAGCATCCTTCAGTTGCTACTTGAATTTTTTTACCCTGAGAGTGCAACTCTTCAAAGGCTTCGCTTGTGAAGGGTATCGACGCCTTTTTCTCATCTACGTAGACGTTGACAAGGTTAGTCATCGACACCACATACATACCTCGATGTATTGTTAGTATGTTGCTATCACCACGTCTGGGAGCTTTTGATTTTTGTGTAGTACGAGCAGAGCTGTCTCGTCTTTCTTCCTCTTCAAGCTTTTGCTTTTCTTGTTTCAGATCGGCAACTAATTCGGTGACGTTTTTGTAGACACCTTTTTTGTACTCGACCTCTTCTTTTTCAGCTTTCAGCTTAGCCGCCTTTTCTGCGGCCGCTTTTGCGTCAGCTTCTTTTACGTCAGCTGCCTTCTTGTCGTCAGCAGCTTTTTTCTCGCTCGCGGTCTTTTGGGCTTCTTGTTCAGCGAGGTAAGTTTTGATTTTCTTTACATCATCCGGAGTTACTGGTTTGAGAAAGTTGGCAGTTGTTATTGACGGCACTAATGGGTCCCAGCCAGGACCAGAAAACAAGATCGGCAAGTCATTTTCAAGTATTGCAGACTTGTAAACAATTGTGAGACCGTTTTCAGAGAGTTCGAAATTTTCGCTGAGCACAGCCTTAAGAGGCAGTCTTGTTGGCTTTACGAACTTGTCGTCGATGATGTCCTGGACTATCGCAGAGATTTCAGAGTCAACTTTTGGACACGGTTTATCTGTCTCGTAGCTAGTAGGAGTTTTTTGTAGCCTGAACTTTCCACCCTTTGAGCTCGGAGAGCATATGTACTGTGCGTCCTTACCAGGAGCAAAGATTTCCTTGCGAGTGTGATAGTCAAAACCAATCAAGCCCGCAATTATTGCTACCGCAACTGAAGCGGTCAGGATTTTTTTTCTTCCAGCTAGCGCACAGAGCGCCATCCAGGTTAATGTTCCGCTAAAGCCGATGACCAAAATGAAAGAGATGATGTTTGCCTTGCTTTTTGTCATCCAGAATGTCCGCTCGTAAAAAGTGAACACTCCATCAGTCATCTTGTCACCAATCCAGAGCCACAGCAGTAACGCGAGTAGAAGGGCTATGCCAATTATCCACAATACTGATTTCATTACAAACTTTGCAACCCTTTGCAGAGCTGATTGCGGCTTTGAGTTCTGGTTCCCAGGGGGTTGTGATTTGTTTGACAATTCTTGCACGATTTCTCCTTTCGGGAGCAGGTTGTTGTAAAGATCGTTTCGAGCGAATCATTAAAGATTCTACTGCGGTATACACTACAATATTTTTAAGTTTTTGTAAAACAAAAAGCCCCGATCGGGGCTCCTTAGTACGCGTGTTTCGAATTTTTCAGGTTCGAGATTTCATGGATTCTTTTCTTTTGTTGAACTCTGCCATCTGACCGTTTAGCCTTACATACAACCAATGCATAATGCCAGCCATTAAGAGTAAGGCGAGAATGTACCTTACGGCACCTTTTGATTTGATGCCATTTTTGTCCAAGACGTTGAAGCCTTTGTGCATCAGTAATGCGTTGACAGCCATTAGCCCTACGGTCAGGGCCATTATCATTAACAGCAGCGGGTTATGTGCCGCAGTGATGATTATGTCGTATAGTCCAACAAAGAGAGCTTTCATAAAAGCCCATAATGCCTTAAGAGGTGCGGTTAGTAGTCCCATGACAATCTCCAAAGTTGGTAAATGTGCGTTTCGTTTTCAATCCTAACACAAAATAAAAGCTTTTGAATAGGGTGGTGTTACATGTTATAATCGAAACGTTAAACATTGATGCGGTGGCGAAGTGGTAACGCTTCGGTCTGCAAAACCGACACGCGCGGGTTCGATTCCCGCCCGCATCTCAGAAAACAATATGTAATAAAAAAGCAGCACCGAAGTGCTGCTGAGTGTGACGCAATGCGTCAGAGCTTGATTTTCAATCTGACAAAGACTGCGAAGTCTTTATTTGTGAAGGCGTTTCCCTCTGTTCCGAGTGTTGTTCGCGGTGTAAGGTCATACTCGAAACCGGCGCCTAGACGTGGGACCCAGGCGCTACGCTCTGTGCCAACAAAGATGCCTGGGTACTGTTTTGCTTCGATTGTGAGCAGACCTGTTGCGTATATGGCACCAATTCGCAAGTAGACCCTAGTTCTCGGTGTGATACTTTTGAAAACCAGACCACTAATTGACCAGCCTGACGCCTTAGCCCGGCGAACTATCGACCCACTGAATGTCTCATCGAGTGGACGAATGTACACGATACCGTCTGTCGAGACAGAAGTATCGAAGTCCCCAATGCGACCGCCTTCGAGTGCTACATTTACGTCGAACAACTCATATCGGCATCCAGTAAATATTTCATGAGGTAAGCCAATCTTTTTTTCGCTGGTTTTCAGCAGTATGTCACCACTGTATCTGAATTCTCGTCGCTCGATACTTTCGACGCGATTGTCGATACTGGATATGCCGCCAGAGATTCCGACATAGCAATTTTCCATTGCGACAGCCGGGAACGCGTACGAGATCATTGTCATGACGATGAACATCAGGACAAATGCTTTGATTCCACTTTTCATGTTCTCCTCCTTAGGAGATTTTTGAGCCGGATTTTATCCTAGCATAGGCGTTAAAATTACGCTATAATCATCACCATATCGCTCGGGTGGTGGAATGGTATACACAGGAGACTTAAAATCTCCCGGCCTTAGGCCTTGCGGGTTCGAGTCCCGCCCCGAGCACAAAAACGTAGTGCTTTTGTGTGAGGGAAAAATGAAACCTAGGTTTCATTTTTAAGACGAGAATAGGGGTCGCGAAACAAGGAGTGGAACGACTATGTTTTGTGACCGAGTCCCGCCCCGAGCACATTGACTTGTGTCTATATAAAGAATAGGATTTGGATAAACAGATCTTTTGGAGAGAAACGTGAATGATTTGGAAGTGTATATCGTTTGGGTTTCGTTTATCGTTGCCACTCATTATATGGTTGGTAAATGTGTTAACGAATTCAAAGAAAAACAAGATAAGAATAAAAATACTCAGCTTAAAGAAAATTGCAAAATAGCAATACTTGAGATCCTGGGTCAGATGAATGGAATGCATGTGTGTACGCACGGTCTACTGACCATGCTGCAAGAAATGCCTAGCATGCAAAGTGCAGGATTGACAAGTTCTCATTTTGAAAATGCTGTGCGAGATTTAAATTTGTCTCGAATCATTGATTCCAGACAGCTTTGTCCTGGAGACAAGAGGGACTGCATGTCGAGTACGAATGACAACTGTCGTTGTTGGGGTAGGGTTATAACCTCCACGGACATGCAATTGAAGCTCGTCTCGCATGAGATGTGGAAGGAGCAATAAATGAAGAATCTCTGGGAGAATACCCAAATCCTTCTTTGGACGCTACGCAACACACTGGGTCTACCAATTCTGGTTCTTATTGTTATTGCTTCGTCAATCTACGCCCCAGACTTAGTCGTGCAATGGGGGTCTGCGTTGTTGGGGATGTTTTCAAACTGGCTCGCATGATGCGGGCCTTTTTCATTTCCAAATTCACAATTTTGTGTTAATATATTTTGCAATTGCCCTTATAGCTCAGTTGGTAGAGCAGCTCCCTCTTAAGGAGACGGTCGTAGGTTCGAATCCTAC
>CAYJDH010000001.1:67164-74543 GCA_964368915.1 uncultured Candidatus Saccharibacteria bacterium | reverse complement strand
TTACCAGTAGTAGAAGTTGCAAATGATTGAGTAGCATTAGTTTGACCGTTGAGTGAAACGATTGCCGCTGAAAGTTTGTTGTTAAAGCTTGTGAAATCAGCAACAGAGAGTGCACCATTTGTAGACAGAGAAGCGAGACCTAGTGATATTTCCTGGTTTATTAGAGACAAACCATTAGCTGTACCTATTGTCACAGCAACATGAGAAGACGATGAAACGGACAAGTTGTTAATAGAGTTTTGCAGTTTCTCAAAAGCGCCAAGCACTGTATCTGTCGATTCGACTACAGAAGTGGTTGCAAAAGTAGAAGTAGAGAATCCATTTAGCAGAGAACCTAATACTCTAGAGTTTGTAAAATACAAATTTGTCCCCTCAGAGACATTGTTAGTATTTAGGCTTGAGGTGGCTGCTGATGTGATTTGCCCAAATGTATTTATAGAGAGTATTGGTATCTCAGAGACAGACCCATAAGTGCCCGGTGATACACCAGAGACAGTTAATCCTGTCCCTGTAGCGTTACTAGAAATTGTGTTGCCGTTAATTGTTATACCAGATCCGGCAGACAAGAGTGATCCGATGTTCGTCCAACTAGGAGTTATGTCTTGTCCGTTAGAAGCGAGAACTTGTCCTGACTGTCCGTCATTGTTACTTAGAGACAACGCACCTCTCAGTACGACTCGTCCGTTATTGTTAATGGTAAGTTTTGTATTATTGTTGGTTCCTATGTCGATACTATTTTGCACATTGTTGGTTAGTTGAGAACCCACAGCAAATGCGTCGTCAGCGATAACTGTATTTCCTTTACCTATGGCTACACTTCCGTTACGGGTGATAATATTATCGAAACCTAAAAGCAAACCTTTTGTGATTCCAACACTTGCATCTGTTTGATTATTTTTACCAAGTGCAAAAATATTAGTAGAATTTAAAATTTTATTTTGTTGACCAATAATAAGAGACTCTGCACCGGAGAGCGTATTAGCGTTACCAATAGCAAACAGATTGTTATCTGCTGTGTTGTCCCCACCACCCACAGTGTTTTCGTTACCAACAGAATACAAGTTACTCGCACCTTCGTTTTTATTATTAACTCCAAATATATAAGATCTAATATTACTAACACTAGAGACATTGTTATTACCAAAAACACCCTGATAAGAAGCGCCGTTCGTTCTGTTTAGATTACCTACGACTTGTTGTTCATCTCCTTTCGCAGATGACGAACCTATCACAACTGAGTTAGCTCCGTAGTTAAGAGAGTTCGCGCCGATAGAAATTGAATTGAGACCGTTTGCACTCGCGTTGTCTCCTATTGCAATAGCTCCTGAGATTGTGGCGGTAGGCATAACGCTAGGAGCAGAAGAAAACTCTTTATAAAAACGTAAAGCGTTTCTATCTATCAACAATGATGTAGCGACCTCTGAAGTTTTATTTTCTTGACTAGTGTTGTTTGTGTCCGAAACCACAACTGTTTCAATATATTTAATTATAGTTTCTGGTACTTGAGTTTGAATCTGAGAAAAAGTATTTTTTGCTGTTTCTACTACTCTCACTACTGAGTTGCGAGATCCGTTTACCGCTCCGATACTAGATATGACATCGGTACAGTTTTTTGTAAAAGGAGTGTTAGGGTTTCCAGAGTCACACCAGTCATTACTTTTTGTTAAAGATGTACTCGTTGTACAATTTTTTGCAAATGGTGCATTTGGGTTACCGATAGAACACCAGTCAGAGTTCTCACTTCCTTGAACTTTTGTTAAGGCAATTTTTAATCTTTCACCAAACGATAGAGTCTGAGCACTGGTATTAAAAGTGAACACAGATACAACTAAAAATGTACTGACAAGACTGAGAAATATTTTACTATATCTGTGTTTTATAAAAGACATCTTCTAGCTGTTTATGTCCTTTATTATAAGGCTAAAATGAAAATATAAAAGACATGTCCTTTATATTGATGTGGATAACTTTGGATGTCACACCCGAGACAAAAAAGTTTGCTAATAAATTTTTCTTATGTTAGTATCTTGTAATTATGGCAACAACATGTTTACTTTGTGATAAGGGCAGTCGCGTAGTTGGAAAATACTCTAACAGTGTTCGTGCTACCAAATTTAATCCCTGCGGAAACCGTAGAAAATACCCAAATTTACAATGGGCACGTATTCCAAATGGCCCTCGTATCAAAATCTGCACCAGATGTATGAAAAAAGGTACACATTTAGAGTTGGGAATAGCTTAAATCTAAATATCAAATAAAAAAGTCTTTATTTATAAAGACTTTTTTATTTTGACAGTTTTACCATCAGTAAAGACACCGATACTTCCATCTTCATCTGTTCTGTATATTGATTTACAATACTTTTCTGATAAATCTAAAACGCTTTTACTTGGTAATCCATAAGAATTCCCCTCTCCTACGCTAAAAATACAATATTCTGGTTTAATTTTCTTTAAAAAGCTTTCGCTGGATGAGGTGTCGCTGCCGTGATGGCCCAACTTTAACACATCTATATATTGATCACTATTATCAAAATACCCTTGCGCAACAAGCTTTCTTTCTATTTCCTTGTCCGCATCCCCCATAAATATGAATCTATAATTTCCGTATTTTAAAATAGACACGATACTGGTGTGATTGCTACTACCGACATCATTATAATTCGGAGAGATTATTTCTAACATTACTCCATTCATATCTACCACATCTCTCTGTGAAACAATGTATTTGTTTGTAAAATCAAGCTTTTCTGTGTAATTGTTGGAGATATACAATGATTTCACATGAAAGTATTTGTGAATATATTGGAATCCGCCATCATGATCCAGATCCTGATGAGTCAAAAGAACGCCTTCTATTTGTTTTTTATTTACTTGTAAAACATTCTCTATTTTAGAGACAACTTTCTCATTTGCACCTGTATCTATAAGTAAAAGATTATTTCTGGGAGCTTTTATTAAAATAGAATCACCCTGTCCAACATCTAAAAAGTAAACTTTCAGCAAGTTTTTATCAAAAACATAAGAATAATACAAAGAAAAGATGGCGGTCATAAGAAAAACTATGGAAAAAACTATTATTTTGCTATAGTTCTTTAATAGAAGTTGAAATTTTTCTATATCGTACATGACCAGTGATATTATTTTATATTTTAACTTATTTATAGCTTTATTTCTAAACGGAGTCATATCTTTCCCATCTTCCCAGGTGATTTATTTAGGATTAGGATACTTTTTAACAGAAAAAACATATCTAGAAATCTCTTTGGCTGTTATTTTTGCCAGTCTTGGTAACGCTTTTGGTAATTTTCTATTATATTATATATTCTTTTTTAAAAATGAAGCTCTCAAATTAAAGATAACAAAATACTTAAACTTGGACGAAAATAAACTTAAAAATTTCTTAGAAAAGGCTTCTAAACGTTCATACTTATGGGTTTTCTTAGGTAAACTCATACCTTCTGTTAAGGTTTTCATACCAATAATAGCCGCCATGTTGAAAATAAGACCCTTTTATGCTTTTATTATTTTTCTCCTTGGATCTACGACTTGGGGATTTGCTTTGACCTTTATCGGTATATATTTTGGCAAAAATATTAACCTGTCTACATTTTTTATATCTATTTTACTGATATACGTACTAATTTTTCTTATTTTTCAAAGAAAAAATGGCAAAATTGTAAATAATAATTAATACTAAGTAATAAAAGACAATAAAGGACAAGCTGACGCCTGATTCTTTTAAATTAATAGCGTGGGGCGCAAATATGTTAGAAATATCGACAAGCAAATTAACGAACATATTTAAAACATAGGCAAATATACCCCCAAGAGTCTCAGATATAGCCGAAACTAACATAACAACAACACCAAGAATTGTGATAACTGAGACAATTGGCAGCGCTATAGCATTCGCAAATAACGAAAACAGTGAAACGTTACCAAACATATACGCTATATACGGAGCGGTGACTATGAATATAGCAAATATCATTAGTAAATAGGACTTGATAGCGTTATTCGTGAAACTAGGTATCATTTCTCCTCCGTAAATTATTGCCATTACAGCCAATGCTGACAAGTGAAACGATGCATTGTAGCTAGCAGCCACTGGATCAAATAGTACATACGACAATATAAACAAATAAAATATAAACTTAACATTATAAGCCTTGTTAAACATCTCAGCCAATAAAGCATAAGAGACAAAAGCCCCCGCTCTTGCCGTAGGCGCTGACAACGGTGCCAAGAAAAATATAAACATACTAAATACTAAACTGCTTACTACTCGTGTCTTTTTACTAAAAGACACGAGTAGTAATGAAAATGCTCCTATTATAACGCTAAAATTAAACCCGGAGAAAACCAAAACATGGCTCAACCCTGAATCTCTAAAGCTGTCCTTTATATCTTTAGACAACCCCCTATCGTCTCCTAACACCATAGCCATTACAACTCCCGCGTTTTCGTCAGGCATTACTTTTTTAAGACTCTCTAATAAGTAAACCCTCAATCTATAGGCCACTCTATCGATATTCGTTTCGTGTGAAACCAGCTTCTCATGCTTATCAACCTTTAAAATATAGCTTATATCCTTTGTTTTCAGATAATTAGAATAATCAAAACTCTCCCAACTATCTTTTTCTCTTTGTGGGTAAATAATGACTTCACTATTTAGTTTTCCTGAAACATTCAAGATGTCTCCAGGTATCAATGTTATATTTTGATACGCAAAGATTGTAAGTAACATGTTTTTATCGACTTCTTTTGAATACAAAACAACTTTTGAACTCTCATACCCGGCACTGACGTCCTTTACAACAACTTCTCCTTCAAAATACTTTTCTATTATGTCTTTTTGATTATAAACATTCACATACCCGACACCAAAACAGAAAGATAAACCAAATACAACTAATAAAACTAAAATATTCTTTAAAAGTAATGACTTTCTCTTTATGAATAAAATAACAACTAGAGCTGCAGTCGAAAACATTATTAACTTTATAAAAGACATCTGAGGCCCAATATTAAAATATGTATAATAACCAGATAGTAAGCCAGATATAATACTAGCCAAGGATTTTATCATGTCCTTCTGTTGTACCGTGATACAGATCTATCGGCTCATGAGTTGCAAAGCTTGTGCACAATGCATCCACTCTCTCATTATACTTTTCACCGTTATGTCCCAATACATGTTCAAACTTTATATGTGCGAGATCAAGACTTTCTAACAGACCGTCTATTTGTTTCCATATATCTTGATTTTTTACTTCTTTTTTTGCGGCAGTTTTCCAACCATTTTTCTTCCATCCTTTCATCCATGTATTTATACCTTTCACAGCATATTCACTATCTGACTTTAAAAGGACATCATTATAGTTTTTGTCTTTTATAAACTCTAAGGCCTTTGCGATAGCCAGCAGCTCCATTTGATTGTTGGTAACATTGTCGTATTGCTTCGCACCTTCGAAAACTTCTTTGTCTGTTTTCACGAGAAACGCATAAGCCCCACTTCCTGGATTTCCTCTACTACTACCGTCTGTGTAAACCAAAACTTTCATCACCCAATTATATCATTATAAATGGATTTTGAATTGATATCTTTTCCGCCAATTATCATACTCTATGTTCCCGACAAAGCTTTCTCTAGATTTCAAGTCTCTTTCCGTTTCTTGTGTAACGTTGAATAGCACACTCGGCACCCCACCAATACTCAATTCTATATGTTGCCCTTCTGACCCAAATCTTTTTGTGTTAATTATTTTCTCTGATAACTCCAGCCTGGGTTCTGAATTTCCAATACCAAATGGCGCGAACTCCCTTAGCTTATTAAAAGTTTTTTGATTAATGTCTTTTATAGAAATACTTAGGTCAACAAAACTGGTCGCGTCATCCTTCTCTTCTTTCATGATTGCGATATCAGAGTTTGCGGTGAGCAGCTCTTGAAGTAGTTCTAACTTTTCCTCTCTCAATGAAAACCCTCCCGCTTGCTCATGTCCGCCGAAATGCAGCAGTGCCTCTTTGCATGCAGCGAGTAGATTAACAACATTGTGATTGGCTTTTCCGCTTCTCACCGAACCACGTGCTATATCCCCCTCCATACCCCAAACCAGAGCTGTCCTGCCTGTATCCTCAACTATTTTTTGAGCGACCAGCCCCACCACACCTATCGGCCAGTCTTTATTCCCTACTAATACTGGGCCATCTCCATTTGTAAGAGTCATGTCTTTTACAAAACTATTTATGTCTTTTACAGATTGTTTTCGTTTTGTATTTAAATCTTCTATTATCTCTACATACTCTAGACCTTTACCATCAATATCAGCGAGCATTTTATAGGCCAGTATCGGATGATCCATTCTTCCTGCCGCATTAATGCGCGGAGCAAATGTGAAGGCTATGTCTTTTTCATTTAGTTCTCGTTGATTAACTTTGGCTAATGCGCATATCTTTTGTATTGCCGGCCTTGGGGATTTTTGTAACACCTTGAGTCCGAATGTCACCAGCTTTCTATTCTCACCGACGAGTGGCATCATGTCAGCCACGAGGGCAATAGCAACCATATCTAGTAGCCATTTCTCCCAACCTTCTATCACATTGTATTCCTTTCGGTATTTCACGAGAAACGCATGCGCCAATTTCCAAGCTACACCAGCTCCGCACAAATATTTATTTTTATATGTCTCATATGACACCATTGGATTGATGAGATATTGCGTATCTGGCAATACTTCCACGCCCTCTAGCGTTATTGGTAGATGATGATCGGATAATATTATGTCCACGTTTTTTGATTTCAAATACTCCACCTCTTTTATATTTGTTATGCCGAGATCTGCCGTGATCACGAGACTGTATCCGTTACACACGAAACGATCTAGCGCCTCAATGTGTAGCCCATAACCCTCCAAATGCCTGTGCGGTATATACACCTCAAATGTTTTGCAGCCTATTTTATTTAAAAAGTCAGTCAGCACTGTGGCCGCTGGTATGCCGTCACAATCATAATCAGTATAGACGAGTATCTTTTCTTTATTATCCATCGCTCTCTTTAGTCTCTCTACTGACTTTTCCATATTTACAAAGTCAAAAGGTGACAAATTGTCCTTTTCAAAATCAAAAGAGAAAAACTCATCTTTATTCTTGTCCTTTATATCTCTATTCTTGAAAAAGTTCTCTCTGAACTCCGTTTCCCATTCTTGCATGTAGGTCTAGTATATCTCAATATTATATTTGTGATATGCTTTTCACATGAACCCTAACGAAATATTCAACAAAATCATTTCCCGTGAAATCCCCGCCCACATCATTTGGGAGTCAGATACACATTTAGCATTCCTGGATATCAATCCTATACAACCTGGACACACCCT
>CAYJDH010000001.1:61727-67064 GCA_964368915.1 uncultured Candidatus Saccharibacteria bacterium | reverse complement strand
CTATTTCACGTGAAATTGCTTCTTGATGTCAGCAACTTGCTTTTCATTCTCACTTTCCATACCAGTTTTACCCTGATCAGCCAGCTCTTTTAAGTACTTGATTTCATGTGTAACGAGTTCGCGAGCTCTCTTTTCTAGATATTCCGTAGTATTTTTCTGTGGATCTTCAAGTACTTCTGCAAACAAAGCGTGTAAAGTCAGTCCTACTTTAGGCCCTGGCGTTTCTTGTGTAACGTCCATTATGCGTTTCCCGTCTATTTTAAGCATCTTGAGAGTCACCGGATCCTGAAGTGCCTGCTCTACCATGCTCTGATACTGTCTGAACCTGTACGGCTCCTCTTTTGGTCTACCAGTACCCACCCTATCGCAAATGCGTAAATTCATGAGATCCCAAATATTATCCTTGCCGACATTTGATATCATCCTCCTCACTGCTGACAACGTGATCTGCTCAGTATCCGAGAAAAACATATGCCAACGCACCATTGTTGAGACATATTCGGTCTCATCCTTTGAAAACTTAAGTCTTTCCATGATTTCTCGCGTTACTCTAGCCCCCACAACCTCATGACCGTAAAACGTATAGTCATTCTTTTCATGTGAAAACCTTCTAGTCTCTGGTTTGGATATGTCGTGAAATAGCGCTGCTAAACGCAACTCGAGAGGCCAATTCTTATCTACCGCATGCTGCATTGTGCGCAAATTATGTTCCCAAACATCAAACTTATGAGCCTGATTCTGACTTATACCTATTCCCCTCTCCAGCTCTGGCAAGAAATACTTGAGTATTCCTAGTTGATTAGCGTATTCTAATACTTGTTTTGGATTTGGTGTGAGCAATATCTTGCAAAATTCATCTCTCACCCTTTCATGTGAAATGTTTTGTATCAGACCAGCATTATTTATAAGGCTTTTCTCGGTGTTTTCTTCTATTTTAAAGTCTAGCTGTCCAGAAAATCTTAATGCCCTCATAAGACGTAGCGCATCCTCGTTAAAACGGACATCCGCCTCACCTACAGCTCGTAGCACTCTGTCTTTTATGTCTTTTAAGCCTTCAAACGGGTCAACTAGCTCGTTTTTCGTAAAGCTATAAGCCATAGCATTACAAGTAAAGTCGCGACGAGATAGGTCTGTCTTTATATCCTTGGCCCATGAGACGTTCTCTGGATGTCTGCCATCTTTATACTCCCCCTCTGTTCTAAATGGAGTAACTTCTACAATACTTTTTTTAATAGCATTCACATCTGTCTCTGTCTCTGCTGCGGTGACCACACCCACTGTGCCGTATGTGTTTTCATAGAAAGTCCTTGGGAAAAGTGCCATGATTTGCTCGGGTGTAGCATTTGTAGTCACATCGTAATCATTTGGCACCCTATCCATAATGAGATCGCGAACACAGCCACCAACAATATAGGCCTCATATCCCGAGTGCTCGAGCAAGGCACAGACCATACGCACCTCTTTGTTGGTGTTTTGAAATTGTAATGAATAATCAAGCATATTTTATATTCTTTTGTTATAATTGACTAACGCTCTTGTAGTGAAATGGATATCACATCGGTCTTCGGAACCGTTGTTCCAGGTTCGAGTCCTGGCAAGAGCACCAAAACTATTTGTAAGTTATATAATCTTTATCTTCTTTCTTTTTTTCTGAAAAAAGCAAAAACATATCTCCAAATAAGATAAATAAACCTAATAATACTAAGGGTATTGCAAACAAGTAATTATACCAGTGCATATATTTCTGTGCGGCGTAGGAGAATCGAACTCCTGTCTCATCCTTGGCAAGGACGTGTTCTACCACTAAACCAACACCGCGACAAGAAAATCATATCATAACGACACGAAATATCCAAAAGGCATATTATTTTACATATCAAAACTGTGCATAACTCTGTTAGTAGTGGGTATAAGAGACATAAAATACTTTTGTCAAACATATAGGACAGCAATAGCTTGTCTCTTAAAAGACTTGCTATATATAGGTATTTTGATGGTAAAATACTATTTATCATTTATGTACTTAATAAATGTGTCAAACCATTTCACGTGAAACGCTTTACAGGACAACATAAAATACTTGGGAATAAGGGTGAAGGTGTCGCACAAAAGCATTATGAAAAGCTGGGTTGTACTTTATTATCCCAAAACAGTAGGACGAGAAACAGTGAGCTGGATCTAGTTTTTATGCGTGATGAGACAATAATATTTGTAGAAGTGAAAACATTAGAAATAGGGGACAGGTCTAACTTGCTTGGTGAAGATAACTTTACTCGAGCTAAAAGATTTCATTTAAAGCGAGCGATAGAGCAATATCTTTTCAAAAAAAAGCCTAGTTTTAAGAATATACAAATAGATCTCGCCTGCGTGTATTATCATACAGAAAAAGATCTATGGACAATAAAGCTTTACGAAAACCTTATTTTAGAATAGAATGGGTAGGTTCCTAGCACATCTCGGGATGTGGTGTAACGGCTAACATGGACTAGGTTTTGCAAGTAAGCCAGTCAGCGACTTAGTCGTTATGAGATGTGTTTAGGAATAATAAATAGTTTCGGGATGTGGTGTAACGGCTAACATTCTGGTTTTGGGTACCAGCGACTCAGGGTTCGAATCCCTGCATCCCGACAAAAATCCAAAGACATAAATAGTCTTTATCAAAATAAAATAATGTGATAGTATGTATCACAAATGCGGTGTTGGTTTAGTGGTAGAATACCTGCCTTCCAAGCAGGGGACAAGGGTTCGATTCCCTTACGCCGCACAGATGAAAAGAGTAAGAGCGGGGGCTATTTGTGTCTATGATGAGAAAATACTATTGATGCATCGTATCAATCTTGAAAGACCTGCGGGAGAGCAAGAGTATTATGTTATACCTGGTGGTGGGGTAGAGGAGGGTGAAAGTGTTGTGCAAGCGGTAGCAAGAGAACTAGACGAAGAAACAACCATAAAGGTTGAGGTGGGTGATTTGTTTTTAAAGCGAGAGACTGTTGCAAATGATGGGTCTGAAAGATATGAAGAATACTATGTGTGTAAATACATTTCTGGCGAACCAACACTGAGAGAAAATACAAATGAGTTTGAGGAAATGAAATTAGGTGTGCATTTTTATAAACCAATGTGGGTAGAGTTGAGTGAGATCAAAAATATAATGTTGTATCCAGTTGAAGTAAAAGAGAAACTTATTAGTGAAATGTTATAATTAGAACATGAAAGATGTTAACAAGTTTTTGGCGGGCGAGTATATAAAAGGTGTAAAGATACCAAAAACAAAATTAAACAAGCAAATTGTCATTGCTCCTGTTGGGCTCATAAAATCTGGCAAGACAACGGTCACAAAATTATTAACCAAGAAGATTGGAGCTGTAAGAATATCTAGTGACGAGGTGCGAGTATTGGCAAGAGACAGTAAAATAGAGATTTTTGATATTAAAGAAACTTTCTTTATACTTTTAAATTATTTTATAAATAAAAATCTATCTGTCGTAGCAGACGCTGGCTGGTCAGACTTTGAAAAGAGGGAGGCGTTGGAAATGCTCGGTGTAGAGAAGGGTTTTGAGGTTGTGTATATAAAGATTAATCCACCCAGAAAATATATACTAGATGGTATTAAAAATTTTAAATATAAAAAGGGAGAACTGTTTAGAAACAGTGAGGAGGTGATGAGAGATTTTAAAAGAACATTAAAAGAAAGGTGGCCGCTGTCTGACTTAGACTACATACACACTTTTAACCCGGCGAAAGAAAATCTGAGTGAGCAAGTGGGGGAATGTGTAGAGAAAATAAAGTCTAATTTAGAATAGTAAAAGCCGCGCCTTCGGCGCGGCTTTTACTATTGAAACGAAAACTAGTGATTAACAGTCTCCTTAAGAGCCTTTGCAGGAGTAAAGCGTACAGCCTTTGATGCTGCTACTTTAACTTTCTCTCCTGTCTTTGGATTACGCGCCTCGCGAGCTGCGCGTTGCTTTACTACAAACTTACCGAAACCAGCAACAGAAACTTCCTCACCTTTTTTAAGTGTTTTGACGATTGACTCAAATACACAGTCAACAACTTGTTCAGCTTGAACCTTTGTTGTTCCGAGCATTTCATTTACCGCCTCCACTAGAGCTACTTTGTTCATATGATTTTGCTTGATTATAATCAGCGCTTTTGCGCTTTGTACAGTATACTCAAAGTCTTTTTAAACAATCAATATTGACAAGTAGTGTTATGTGTTTCACTTGCAAGTACACGGGTTCAAATTTATGTTAAAATAAAATCTGAACTTAACTGAAAAAGAGGTAACTCATGGACGGTATTGGAGATCTTTTTTGGCCACTCGTGGCATTGATTCACCTCGGTGTCGGCATGGTTCTGCATGAAGCAGGGTTGTCACCGGCAGCGGCTGTCTGCATCACGTGCGCAGTATCGCTGCTGTGTGCATGGAGGATGGGTGTCTTTGAGGGATTGTCTGCCGACGGGCACATGCTAGTACTGAGCGCTTACGTTTTTATTTTCGCAGCAAGCGCGGCGTACTGGTATGGGCTAAGCTTTTGGCTATCAATGCTTTGCGGCATAGCTGTTGCCCTTCTTGCCTTGCTGGCTCTGGGACTATGGGCCATAAAGATGTATTGCAAAGAAAAAGCCTGAACATCTCAGATCAGGCACTCGAAAAGCCGCGAGGTTACTCGCGGCTTTTTCTTATTTAAATATTACCAGACTACTTTTTTGCTTTGATTATCTGATCAACGAGGCCGTATTTCTTTGCTTCGTCGGCGGTCATCCAGTTATCTCTGTCACTATCTTTTTCTATCGTTTCTACTTTCTGGCCAGTGTTCTTTGCCATTATTTCATTTAGCATCTTTTTAAGTCTGAGGCCTTCTTTCAAGTCTATCTCCATATCAGAGACCTTGCCACGAGTACCAGCTGATGGCTGATGTATCATCACAGTTGAATGAGGGAGTAGGGAACGCTTGCCCTTTGTGCCACTGGAGAGCAAAAATGCACCCATAGAGGCCTGCATACCCACACCGACGGTAGCAACGTCGCATTTGAGGTGTTGCATGGTGTCATATATCATTAATCCATCATAGACAGACCCTCCTGGAGAGTTGATATAGAGCATGATGTCCTTTTTAGGATCCTCGGCCTCGAGGAATAGCATCTGAGCGACAATCAGTGATGCAGAGTGCTGATCCACCTCATCAGCTAGGAAAATGATCCTCTCTTTTAGGAGGCGGGAGTAAATATCATAGGCACGTTCACCATTTTGTGTTTTCTCGATAACTGTTGGTATTAGCATATATGCTATTTGTATTAAAAATTAGGAACTTTGTCAAATTATAGAATTAAAAA
>CAYJDH010000001.1:56628-61627 GCA_964368915.1 uncultured Candidatus Saccharibacteria bacterium | reverse complement strand
CATATACCTTTTGATAACCATGAACCATGGCGGAGGTTTGTAATGAGAAACGAAGTGAGAACTTGTCTCTGTCTTATATAATATCTTACCTTGTCCTTTATGCAATAGCTTGTCCTATAGAAGCTGTGGATAACTAATTATTATTTTGTCTCTTATAAAAATTGCTTGTCTTATAAGTGTTTTGTAGTATGTGCTCATGAGGTTGCAAAGATTTTACTCCTCAATACCCCTTGGTGAAGAGGTTGCTATATTAAACAAAGGTGAAACAAGTGAACTGTTTAATCAAATATCCCATGTATTCCGAGCAAAAGTAGGTTATACATGTGTATTCTTTGACGGCAAAAATAATATTGATCATGTGTATGAGTTACAAAGCATGGACAAAAAGTCTTTGTCTTTTATACACAAAGATAAAATATCAAAAAGTGTTGAGGTGTCTGCAAAAGAAAAGGCCTTGTGTCTGGCTCTGATTAAAAAGGATAGTTTTGAGGAGGTGGTACAAAAAGCTGTTGAAATAGGGGTTAATAGAATAATACCTATACTTTCTGATAGGTCTGAGAAAAAGCTTTTGAACAAAGAAAGACTTGAAAAAATAGTGATAGAAGCGGTAGAGCAGAGTGGAAGAAATGACATACCCGAAATATTAGACATACAAAAAGTAGAGGATGTGGTGAAAATACCAGCGAAACATATAGTTTTTGATACGAAACAAGCTGGAGAAAATGAAAACAAATTAGAAAAAAGTCCTGTGTTTGCATGGGTGGGACCGGAAGGTGGATGGACTGACGAAGAGAAAGAAATATTTAAAAGCAACAATGCGGAATTTGTACACCTTGATACTTATACACTGCGAGCTACAACTGCGGGTGTACTGGCTAGCTATTACATAGTAAACTTGTAATTGTATGAATACAACAACATTTAGAATTAACTGGGACACTGTCTCAAGACTTTTTATTGGCGCACTGTTTATTTTTGCAGGTGTAGACAAATTAAGAACATTTGAAGCAACCTCAGGATATATCGACAGTGTTTTAGGTACCGGCTCTGCTACACCAGTTGTAACGGGACTAGTTATCTTTGTAGAGATAGTCGTTGCGGCTGTTTACATTTGGGGCAAATGGAGACGTGATGCGTGCGCTTATATTTTAATCGCCTTCACAGCTCTCGCAACTGTGATCTTCCACAATAACTTCCAGATCCCACTTAATGTGATCATGAGTTTAAAGAATCTAGCAATCATCGGTGGACTGATAGCAACTCTTGGAGCTGTACACGCAAAAAGAAGTAACTAGTTTTTGAAACAATATAAAAGCGCCGCCCTTCGGGCGGCGCTTTTATATTGTTTTCTGATTTATATTATCTCACCACTGTACCGTCTTCAGATATCTCAGCGACTACATCTGTGTCAGTCAGTCCGTCTGTGATTTCAAGTTTCCCATCTTGTCCTCTGATTCCTATTTTTACTATTCTGTCTTCAGTTGTTGTACTGTTAACAAGTTTTACTATGCCACCACCACTTTTAATCTGAACAAATGAAGCGGGTAGAGTGAGTGCGTTTTCTTTTGTCATTGTTACTATGTCAGCATTTGCTGTCATGCCAGCCTTTACCCTTTCGTCTTTTGTAACAAATGTTAATGTGATGCCATATCTAGGTGAACCAGACTCGATGGTTGCTGCTGGGTCAATACTACTGATAACTGCATCAAATTTTGTATCTGATCCATATGCATCGAGAGTAACTACGGCTTTTGCTCCGAGAGTGACACTAGATATATCTACCTCTGATATTTTTGCTTTGATTTGAAAAGCTGAATCAGAGATCATAGATATACTCGCTTTTGCAGATGATGATATTTCACCTTTTTCTATATTGACAGCAGTGATAACCCCATCAAATGGTGCAGACAATACATTTTTCCCGGCTACAGCTCTCGCCGATGACAATCTCGCCTCTGCCTGACTGACTGCTGCACGCTGTGCTGCTATACGGTTAAGATCTGTGCCAGAGTTGGTCAGATCTAGGTCACGCTGTGCACGAGATACTGCATTTTTTGCAGTCTGTACCAAGTTCTTTTTACCAGCTATATCAGAAAATGTTGCAGATATAGTTGTCTTTATAGCTGAGACTGTTGCGCGTTCGTCGGCTAGCGATGCATCGTTAGCAGCACAAGTTTTCGAAACAAAGTCATTTAGCTTTGTTATAAATGAGTTCACAGAAACAGTAGATGTGTAGGCGTCGTCTAGGGTTGTAACAACAATATTCTCAAAATTTGGGCGCAAGTTTTCGATTTCAAACTGTGCAGACTGGTCACATGTTGTGAACGTTAATCTGTATGTGTTGTTACTCTTTATAAAGAAATTACCCAATCTGTAATCAAAAATATCACGAAAAGTGTTTGATGTTGTGCGGAGGGTGTCTGCTATTTGATCTTCGGCATTTCTGAGGTCTGCATTCGCATTGTCTAATGCTTGCTGCTTGAGACTACGCTCTGCATCAGTTGCACCAGACTCTAGTTGTGCCAATGTGGCACGTTGTGCTGCCAATGCCCCCTCTGCCTCTTGTACAGCAGCATAGGCCTCACCGCCAGACAGATAAGCAAGAGATTGTCCTGCACGTACACGTTGACCCACAACAACATTTATCCCAGATACTATACCAGCCTTTTCAAAGCTCAGATCTGAAGTCTTTGATGCCTCTACGGTTCCTGTTACCTCTATCTCTTGTTGTATTGTCTCTCTTTTAGGAGAGGTTGTGTTTAGATTTTTGTTACCATCTTGACCAGCAAACCAAAAGCCTAAGCTAGAAACCAAAACCAAACCTAATAAAAACTTCCACCAATGCACCCTTAAAGTGTTAAATATTGTTGACATATGGCCCCTATTATAGCACACTGATGTTTATGACTGCACCTCTAGTGATCGGAAACACAAAAGCCTATATCAACAGTAAACGAGAGATGTTTGCACTCCAGGAATCAATCTGGCAAAATCTCGAAAGTGAAAAGTATCAATATCATCTCGCAATACCGGCGAGTCTAATAGACTCTCTGGTCGCAGAGAAATACAAAGCCGCCATTTTTGGAGCTCAAAGTTTCGACATAGAGGGTGACGGGGCACACACCGGATCGACAACATTAAAACAACTTCGTGATGCTGGTGCAAAGTTCACAATACTAGGACATAGCGAGAGGAGGGCGATGGGTGAGAGTGATGACTATATATCAGACCGTGCACGTGAGGCGATCAACAACAACTTCACAACTATTGTCTGTGTTGGTGAGGGGGATAGAAAAAATGGAGACGAGTATTTAGACTTTATCAAACATCAACTCGAGGACAGCTTGCTCGGAGTAGATAGGAGAGGGGCTGATAATTTGATAATCGCATATGAGCCACTCTGGGCCATAGGGGCAGTCCGCCCAGCAACAGCAGAACAGACTCTCGAGGTGGTGATACATATCAGACGCTCACTGGTGGAACTGTTTGGGCTCGAGAATGCAAAGAAAATAAAAGTCATATACGGTGGGGCAGTGACGAGTGATGGTGTAGCTGAGTTCGTACGTGAAGCAGGGGTAGATGGTGTACTCGTAGGCCGCGCATCAACAAGAGGTAAGGACTTTGCCGCAATAGTCAACGAGCTAAATAGAAGCTAATTCAACGCTCTCAAGTTTTCTTTTATCTCTATACGCCAACAATACGAAAATGGTGGAAATTGGCAAGATATTTACTATTGGTATGTACTCGAGGACGATTCTAAATATCAATGAGTTTTTAATCTTGTTTCTCATTTCTAACTTTTTACCATGCAAATCCTTTGCACTTTCTGGTGCATCACTGATCAGATATTTACCGGCCCAGCGATACAAATATATGTCGAGTGGAATAGCGAGAAAGTATCCGATGAAAGGTGTGGACAGCACCTCGATAAGGTCTGCTGCAATACCAACCAAAAGTGGCGCTGTTGGAAATTTTGTTTTCATTTTTTAATTATAACAAATTTTAACAATGTGAATTATTTTTATGAATGTTGATGATACACTATTCGTATGAATATTTCTTTTGAACAGATACATGATTCACACGTGCTGCTGCGTGCTGACCTCAATGAGCCGGTGTGGGATGGTGGGGGACTGCGGTCAACAAAAAGAATAGACGCCAGCATAGCAACAATACACGAGTTGCTATCTAGGAAAAACAAAGTCATAGTCATGAGCCATCACAGCGCAGACAATCAAAGCCTCTCACCAGTAGCCACATATTTAAAAAAGACTTTTGCAAACCTCGAGTTCATACAGTCGACCGACATGGATACCGTCACAGAGTTTGTAAAAAGTAATGCGGAGGTGGAGCTAATAATGCTAGAAAACACCAGACTGTTCGAAAATGGCGCTGACGAGAAAAACGATGACACATTTGCAAAAGAGTTATCATCACTCGCTGACTATTTTATTTTTGATGCCTTCTCGGTGGCGCATCGCGAACATGCATCAGTAGTGGGGGTGTCAAAATATTTACCGCATTGCCTGGGACCAGTAGCCAGAAAAGAATTGGAAATGCTGTCAAAAGTTTTGGACAAAAACAACCCTCCTTTTGTGATACTCGGTGGGGCAAAGCTCTCGAGCAAGTTGCCACTACTCGAAACATTTGTTAAAAATGGTAGTAGAGTATTCCTGGGTGGCGCGATGGCGCATCCGATAATGGCAAACAGGGGGGTGGATATCAAAAATTCAAAAACAGAAAATAT
This sequence comes from uncultured Candidatus Saccharibacteria bacterium, assembly GCA_964368915.1. Classification (GTDB taxonomy): domain Bacteria; phylum Patescibacteriota; class Minisyncoccia; order Phycocordibacterales; family UBA5272; genus JAUPVO01. The sequence goes on along the minus strand of CAYJDH010000001.1, from coordinate 56,880 downwards.
AGATGTTTTAGCTTTTGCAGAGAACAAAAATGTCCTAGTTCCTACTGATTATGTTTGGAATGACGAGGGCATGATAGTAGACGCTGGAGAAAAGACACTGTTAACCCTAGAAAATGAGATCAAGAACTTTCAAAATATACTTTGGAATGGACCATTAGGACTGTATGAGGATGGATTTACCTCAGGAACATATGGATTAATACATATTTTAGACGGGAAAACTGATAAAAATATAGTACTGGGCGGGGGTGA
>CAYJDH010000001.1:32158-56528 GCA_964368915.1 uncultured Candidatus Saccharibacteria bacterium | reverse complement strand
TTTGGCCAATTGTATTCCGAATTATACACCCCACTTTTTAGATTTGTGCTTTCTAGATCTAGAGATAAAGAAAAAACTCTAGATATATGTCAGGAAGTTTTTATCAGATGGTATAACTCTATGGAAACATATGAGGCCAAGATACACCCGAAAAGCTATCTCATGATGATAGCCACCAGGCTAATGATTAATGACACCAAAAAGAAATCTAGTGTTCAGATGCCAGAGGATGCTGATGAGTATATTGCTGACGACGTGGAATCAATAGAAACATTACTTGATTTCGAGGCTGAGGTTGATGAAGTAAAGGATCTGTTCCAATATCTAAACCAAGATCAACAAGATGTACTGACTCTGCGATATGTATCAGACCTGGACACAGAGTCAATAGCAGAAGCATTAGGGAAAAGTGTAGATAATGTGAGACAAATAGAATCGAGGGGACTGAAAAAACTCCGAGACCTATACAAAGAAAAATATGCAAAAAATTAAAAACTATTTCGAAAATCAAAAACAAGAATTCACACCAAATGAGAAGGATTTTGCTTTTGTATTATCAAAAATAGAAACTAGATCAAAATCTGTACAAGTTACAAAAAGATCGCCATTTATGTTTTGGAGTTTTGCTTCTGTTTCTTTTGCGGCGATGATACTGGTTGTAGTGAGTGTTGTATCTCCAACATCAAAACAAAACAGCACTCTGGCTATCAATGACAGCAGGGAGGCCCTCAGCACCATAGACTCTGTCAAAAGTTTTGACATACAAAACGATAACGACTTTTAATATATGAAAAAACTAATTTTAAATCTAGCGATAATAGGAATGATGACTGGTGTTAGTATGGCAGCAGATGACAAGTCATTTTTTGGGCAAATCAAAAGTTTGTTTGTAAAAGATATCGCCCCGCAAGTCCAAGTACAAATAGCTGCGCCACAAAGCTCAATGAAAGCGTCATTGATGATCTCAGCCACAGTGACCGCAAGCACGACAACAGAAACAGAAGATGTGTCTACTAGTACCGAGACATACATATGTTCAGATCAGAAAAAATTTGTAAACAAAAAAATCAAAACTGAGAAGGCTATAAAAGATCAAACTGAAGATAAAAACAAAATCACCAGATCACTTATCAAACTTGAGGCAAGTCTCGATACAAAATCAGCAGCAAAAATAAAAGAGAAGAGATTGCAGCTAGATGCTGAGGTAAAAGATGTCACTGATTTAGAAATAGACATAATAGACATAGCCTCTAGTACTGTGGAGATGGCTTGTGACGCCGATGAGAAAAAGGCTGTATCTGAGAATATAATAAAGATTAAAAAGCTTGATGCTGAAGTGGTAATAGAAGCAGAGGATGTCACAAACTTGATACAAAAAGACATCAAAATTTTGATAAAAAATATCAAATAATTGTCACTGCTCTCTGGTCTAAACTGTTATATATAGCATGAGGGCAACCTCTTTATAACACAACAACATATGCAAAAAACGATAACAACTATGTTGTTAGCAGCTATGCTAACAACAGGTATAGCTAGTGCGACCAGCACATCAACAGCGACGACTACAGCAACCAGCACACCAAATACAAAAGGTATATGTGTGGCAGCAGCGGTCAACAAACGTGACAGCGCGATGATAGTGGCTCATGATGCATTCTCTGCATCAATAAGAGCAGCCTTAACATCTCGCAAGGACTCACTGGTAACAGCTTGGACAAGTGGAACAAAAGAGACACGCAAGTCTGCTTGGACAAAATTCAAAACAGATATGAAATCTGCTCATGAAAAAATGAGAACAGATCGCAAGAACTCTTGGAATACATTTAATACAGAGGCGAAAGCTTGTGGAGCAAATGATAAGAATAACGGATGGTTCAACAGAAATAAACATAATAAAAAAGATGACGGTATGGAGATGGAGCATGAATACAAAGTAGAGAATGCCACATATTCATATTAATTTAAAAATATAATCAGCCAAGAAAATAAAAGAAATATAAAAGGCGCCCGCTTCGCGGGCGCCTTTTATATTTTCACATCCAATGAAATAGGGCAGTGGTCGCTGCCGAGTATGTCATCGTGAATTTGTGCATTCATAATTTTCTTTTCCAAACTTTTTGAAGTATAAAAATAATCAATTCTCCAGCCGACATTTTTCTCACGACTGCGAGTCTTCATATCCCACCATGTGTATTGCACCTTGTCTCCATTTATATGTCTGTACGTGTCGACAAAGTTCTCCACAAATTTTGCTAACGCTTTGCGCTCTGCGTCTGTACAACCAAGCTTGCCTGCATTTTCTTTTGGACGAGCGAGGTCGATGTCAGCATTAGTCGCGTTGATATCACCGCAGAATATCACAGGCATTTTCTTTTCTAATTTCTTTGCAAGATCAAGAAAGTGTTTGTAATACTCCAACTTGTAAAGATAATGCTCGTCACTCTTGCCACCATTTGGCCAATAGCAATTAATAAAATAAAAATTATCAAACTCCAAAACGATAGTGCGCCCCTCCTCATCATAAAAATCTTTTTTGCCCAGAGTCGCGTGCAACACTTTATATTTTATCCCCGGCTTCACATATACCGCGACTCCGCTGTATCCCTTGCGATTCCTAGCACTTTCAAATGCACTGCTGTATCCATAGTAACTCAGCTGCTCAGGTTTTAGTTGTGACACCTCACATTTCGTTTCCTGCACAGCTATGACATCGGCCCCCATTTCAAAAACTTGTTTAAATGTATCCTTGTTAAATCCCGCTCTGATACCGTTTACATTCCAGCTTATGAGTTTCATATTGTTTTTAATTTTAACATAAATTTTGAGGCAAAAAGAAAACGCCGCAGGGGCGTTTAGTGGAGCGGGGCAATGTTACTGCAATGTTTGTGTGGCTATCGGATGTGGCGTCGTTTTTATTGGGGGGCTTTTTTCTATCTTACCGGCCTCAATACCGGCTAAGTAGAAAACGGACATCAACTTTGCCAGAAAAACATGACCCGCAGCAGAAGGAAGGGTTCGCATAATCTCAGGGGCGATAACCGCAACATTTGCCGGCCTCATGGTACTCTCAACAACCACCTGAAAGTACTCGTAGGCCTGGGCTGCCAACAAAATATCGGGTAACTGTTGGTCGGCTTTCTCAAGAAGAGAAAAACAAATGTCGACGGCGGATTGTTTGTCTTCCGCGAGTTTCCTTAATTTTTGGTATTTCTCCGCCTCCGATTTTCCACCACCTTTCACAACACAAACGGTATCCGGTATCCAAAGAAAACGATTGAATGTTGTTTTGGTTTCGTTGCTCAAACCGCAAGACTCATTTGGTAACCAAGGATTTTCTTCTCTTGGGCGAACGCATGGACAGTCTGCTGCGAACGATAAAACAATCGAACCATCTTGTAAATTTTCAAGTACCGTAACTGTGGACGTTTCGCCCAGAGCGTCTTCCGGTGTAAAAGTAAAAATATCACCAGCGACTAAAGAGTCAAGCTGAGCCTGTACAGCGCTGGAAACTTTTCTATTGGACATAAAGCTAACCTACCTTTTCTTAGTGTGTTGATTTCCAAAACAAATACTACTCCCATTTCACAATAAAATCAAAGTTTGTTTTTGTGTTAAAATTATCAAATGAATATCGAAATGTTTATATACATCGGGATCGTTATATACTCCATCATTCTCCACGAGCTGGCTCACGGGTATGCGGCGTTACTCTGTGGTGATACTACTGCGAAACGGGCAGGGAGACTATCGCTCAATCCTGTGCCGCACTTGGACCCAATAGGATCAGTAGCGCTGCCAATCATGGCGGTCATATCAGGGTTCGGGGTATTCGGCTGGGCGAAACCTGTTCCGATTGACCCCTCATACCTCACAACCAGATTAAAAGAGATATTCGTTTCTGGTGCCGGCATCGCCACCAACTTTACACTCTGTCTAATATTTTTATTTTTGATAAAGTTTAATATTGGTGTCGTGTATCATGATCTGTTTATAAAAGTAGCGGTTGTAAACCTTGGACTAGGACTTTTTAATCTATTACCATTCCCACCTTTTGACGGACTGCAAATCTTGCGTGCAATATTCCCACGCCTAAAATATTTCGCTCACGACCTCGAGTACAACCCGGCATCAATGATTGTCTCTATCCTAATCGCCGGATACGTATTCAGTCTTTTCTTTTCTGATGTTGTGAACTTTGTGTTTGGGCTAATCCTCAGTTAGTTTACTTCTTCTTATCGTGGAACTTTTCAAATTGGTCACGGAGGAACTTGTTGGTGACATTGGTATACACCTGAGTGGTGGCGATGGAGGCGTGGCCGAGCATCATCTGCACAGTGCGCAGATCGGCACCGTTGTAGAGCAGGTCTGTTGCGAATGAGTGACGCAGTACGTGTGGAGTGCACTTTTTAGATATACCTGCGAGAGTCGCATACTTCTCGATCACCCTCTCGATACTGCGTGTGGTCAATCTCGTTGACTGCCCCTTTGCAATACGACTGTGCGAGCGGGGGGAGTGGTCTACAAATAGCGCCTCATCAATGTCTACACGTTTATCTATGTACTTGTTAACTGCATCCACAGCACGATCAGATAGGAATACCACGCGCACCTTGCCACCTTTACCACGCACAGACAGCTCGCGACTAGTCATATCCATATATCTGTCTAGCGCCGCCAGCTCGCTAACACGCAAGCCTGTCGAGAACAACATCTCGAGCATCGCCATGTCACGCAGGCCCGCAATGGTCGACTGATCAGGGGCAGCCATTAACCTGCCGAGCTCCTTGTCAGTGATGAGGTCGAGCTCGCGACCAGGAGTCTTTGCAAGTTCTATTTTCTCTGGGTCGTAAATGTCCACACTACGCTTTCTCAAGTATTTGAAAAATGCACGCAGGGCAATCATGTGATAGTTCTGAGTTTTCTTGTCGAGTGTTGGACTGTTTTTCCTGTCATTAGAGGGGAGGCGATTGAGATAAAGTCTGTACTCACGCATATTGCGCTCGTTGATGTCAGCAAAGTTCTCGCTTTTTAAAAATGTTATGAATCTAGATATATAGTGATCATAATTGCGAACAGTCAAATGCGAGCGACCCTTTTCAATTTCAATGTATTCTAAATATTCTAACTTGTACTCGCTGAGTGTCATATGTATATTGTACGACATTAAAAAATAAAACCCTAGTTGAAATATGGCAAGAAAAAAAGCGCCAGCAAGCTGGCGCTTTTTGAATCGCACACGAAACCCTCAGCTCGTCGCGTTAACTTCGAGAGATGACAGTGCACGAACTCCCGGGCGAGACTCCTCCCACATGCCGACGTCGATCTCCGTAGAGACTTTGTCAGGCTTTGGAAAGCCGTCTTCGGAAAAGAAATCGTCTTTTCGACGATGCAGCTCGGCATACCTGAGCACAAAAACGTACCATCCATCACTTTTGCTAAAGTCTTTAACCATCTCCCAAATGGCTTTGGTGGTGTCGTTCCTGTCGCGGACGCTCTTCAGTATTCCGATAGCTTCTTTCAGAACCTTTGGGCGTTTTGTCACAGCCGCGCCGTACCAGGGCGATATGCCTTCTGGTGAGAGCGCAAACCTTTCAAGGGTTTGAAGCGTTACCTTTGGTCGCACGTAAACGAATCGCAACCTGCGGCCGAGTGTCAGTGCCCAAATGATGCCACGCGATCCACCGCGGTTAAGGGCTTGATCATGACTGATGTCAATCACAACGTGGTAATAACGACTGAGCAGCTCTGCCGCAAGCACTGGCACTGCATAGTTAACTAGCGACTGCTTTTTTCCTTCTTGCTCAAAACCATTTCGCAAGCGGTTGCCATCCAACCAGATGGCACGATTTTTAATTGCAAGCTCCTTTGCGGCAGTGCTTTTGAGTCCACAGGGAGGGCCCCAAAGACAAAAGACTTTCTGCTCTTTTCCAGCCCGGATGACCTCTTCGAGAGCCTTTATGTTTTGAGTGTCGCGAAGCGCTGCCTGAACCCAGTCATCGAGATGCAGGCACCACCACCACTTGAAACCGATAGCACTCACAACACCAGCAGCAAACGCGATGATGTATGCCAGCCGAGTATTACTCAGCCACTTTATCAAGGAACGAAGTTTATTCATATGCCCTCCTAGAGCAAATAATCCAGCCTTCACACTACATCATATATAGAACTTTGTAAAGTAACAGATAAGGTGGTAGTATTGATATTAGACTAAACAATTTGGGAGACAAACATGTCTGAACATCTAAAAAGATTTCCATTCCGCAACTTTGCGGAGACGGCAGAGGAGAAGGACACATATGCTGGAGTTCTTATTTTCTCTGGGAATGTGAGAGAGCTTCTTCTTTACGGCAGGGCGGTAGGTAGAACCGTTTACAAAAGCGAGATAAAAACATGCCTCAACTTTGCAAAAGAGAAACTAGCAGTCGCCGACTACTTGTTCGGAATAAAAATGCTTAATGCGAGTTTGACTGAGGAGGGAATGTTCTCGCTGGCTAACGACTGCGTCGTGTCCGGGAAACTGATAGGCTTAAAAGCTTTGGAACAGCATGGCTTCAGGGTGCGTCCAGCACAAAAACATACAACAATATCCCAAAAACTAATAATCGTAACAGGGGGTGGTGGCAGAACCCCTAATTTCTTGGAACAAAAATACGGCTACCTAAAAGAGTGGGTGGACATAATAACAAAAGGGAGGGGGTGGCAAAATGAGGAGGAGCGTGAATATGCATACAAAATCCTCCACGAAGCTGCGCTGAAAGACAAAAACCCAAACAAATAAGCCCGAGAGATCGGGCTTGCTTTTTTTATTAAGGCATGTTAATATGTACGTCATGCTAACAACTCGTAAAAAAGCTAACGCTATCAAGGCAGCTCAGATACATGACACCGATACAGGTAGTCCAGAGGTGCAAATTTCAATACTTTCTCGCAGAATCGAGGAACTTACAGGTCATTTAAAGACACACAAGAAAGACAATCACTCTCGCCGTGGATTGATACAGATGGTTGCTGATCGCCGTAAACACCTAGGATATCTCCGTGAGAATTTTCAAAAGAGATACAAAGAGGTAGCAAAAAAGTTTGATCTCAAGTAATACAAAATAACAACTTGCCCACAAACATTGTGGGCTTTGTTATAATACGAGTAGTTAGCAGTTAACATTTTAATATTTAAAACAAAAACATTTTTATATGTCAGTAATACAACATACATCGCAACGCGTTGCGGTGTTAATCGATACACAAAATCTTTATCACAGTGCCCGCAATCTTTATAACTCTAGGGTGAACTTTGGCAAAGTGCTCGAGGCCAGTGTAGGGGGTCGCAATTTAGTGCGCGCAATAGCATACCTAATAACAACAGAGTCTCAAGATGAGGCGCAGTTTTTTGACGCACTACTCAAAATGGGAATAGAAACCAAATCAAAAGATTTACAAATCTTTTTTGGTGGGAATAAAAAAGCAGACTGGGACGTAGGTATAGCAGTGGATGCAATCAGACTCGCAAAAAAAGTGGACTCAATAGTTCTGGTTACTGGTGACGGGGACTTTGTTCCGCTGGTTGAACATCTAAAACAAGACGGTGTGCAAGTGGAGGTGGTGTCATTTGGTAAATCAACATCAGCAAAATTAAAAGAGGCAGCTGAGGCGTTCCTCGACCTAGATGTTGATCCAGATAATTATCTCTTGCGCCCAGGAAGCAGAAAAAGAATTGTCCACAGAAAAACTAAGCCTGAGTAGTATACACTGTATACATTGTGGATAATAAAATACCTGTAATACACACCCTAGAGTCTGATATGAATGAGTTCTCAAAAAATGAGGACAGCCCTGTACTCGCAGCACAGCAACAATTAGAAAATAGAATAATCCCTGACATGTCAGATAATTCTGGTTCAAAATGGAAACTCTTGATAAGGGTTGTCCTTGTTGTGTTAGTGCTGATTGTTGTTGGCTTTGTTGCTTATACATTAACAACAAGGAAAACAGCTGCGCCTGTGGCAAACAAACCAGCGACACCAAAGGTTAAGCTCTTTACCGTCGCAGATATCTGGCCAAGTATGACAACGACATTAGCGAGCTCAACCGGTGAGGCCACCAGCACAAATGCATTTGTTATTATAACTGTGAATGACTTTAACAAAACATACTCGGCGGTCACACAAAATGAGGACAAGATAAGTGAGTTGGCGAGTAGATATTTTAATATTGGTGAGTTATCAACATTTACAACATCCGATCTAAACAATGTGACGCTGCGCATATCTGACGGTGGTGACAGGCCTATGGTTTATGGATACGCGGGGCAAAAGTACTTGATATTCACAACATCAATAGAGGACTTTTTCAAAATATACGAAAAGCTTGGTGGCAATGCAAGCAAAAGTAGCTAAGGTATACAGTGCACAAGTTGTCGGCCTCTCTGGTGCTCCGATAAGCATAGAGACAGATGTGTCTACAGGTCTGTATTCGTTTGCTATAGTTGGGCTGCCGGACAAGAGTGTGGATGAGTCTCGTGAGCGTGTACATGCAGCACTCAAAAACTCTGGACTGGACTCTCCAAAGTCTCGCAATCACAAGTTGACTGTTTCGCTCGCGCCGGCAGAAATAAAAAAGGAGGGGGCTATGTTTGATGTGCCGATTGCAATATCATATCTGATTGCTGTTGGTGACATAGACGGCGAGCACGCTGATACAATGTTGGTAGGTGAGTTGTCATTGTCTGGGGATTTGCAGCCGCTGCGTGGAGCGTTGGCAATAGCATCAACAGCAAAACAGGGTGGATTTAAAAAGATAATACTACCGTATCAAAATCGTGAAGAGGCGGGCATAGTGGAGGATTTAGAAATATACGGAGCAAAAAATATAAATGAAATAGTAGACCATCTATCTGGCAAAAAGTTAATCGACCAACACAAAAGTCTTAACAAAAATAAAAACAAAATAGTATACCCAGATATAGGTGAGATACGTGGTCAGTTAACGGCAAAGCGTGCATTAGAAATAGCTGCTGCAGGTGGACACAATATATGTTTGTATGGGCCACCAGGAACTGGCAAAACAATGTTAGCAAAGGCCTTCACCGGGATATTGCCAGACCTAGACTCTGACAAAGCTTTTGAGGTGACAACCATACACTCGATAGCTGGGCAAACTGATACCTTGCTGACTCAGCCACCACTGCGTGCTCCACATCACACCAGCAGCTATGTATCTATTATTGGTGGGGGCAGCGTGCCAAAACCTGGAGAGATAACTCTCGCTCACAATGGCGTACTGTTTTTAGATGAGTTGCCAGAGTTTGAATCAAAAGCATTGGAAAGTTTGCGCGAACCACTCGAGGAGGGTATGGTTCGCATATCACGCGCTCGTGGTTCAGAAGTATTCCCAGCGGAGTTCATATTGGTAGCGGCTATGAATCCGTGTCCATGTGGATATTATGGCAGCAAAATAAAAGCTTGCGTATGCAAGCAGTCAGAAATAGAGAGATATCAAAAAAGAATATCAGGACCGATCATTGACCGTATCGATATGTGGACATTTGTTCAGCATTTACCATACGAAGAGTTGGCAAAGGAGGGGGTGACGGGTGAGTCAGAATTGGTGCGAGGGAGAATTTTAAATGCAAGAAAAATCGCCAGCGACAGACTGAGTAAAAATAATATTAAAAACAAACTCAACAAGTCACTGTCTACAAAGGACTTGAGTATAGTGGCAAAACTTGGACAAAAAGAAACGGAAACGCTGAACACTTTTGCTAGACAGTTTTCAATCAGCCCGAGGTCATATCATCGCATCATACGCCTGGCACGAACTATTGCCGATCTAGAGTCAGCAGAGAATATCAGCGACAAACATATTATCGAAGCGTTTCAATACAGACCAAAACTGAGTATTTAAAAAGCGCCCGCTTCGCGGGCGCTTTTTAAAACGGATTCTCTGCTCCACGAATCTCAAAGTGTAAGTGTGGACCAGTAGATCTACCACTATTACCAGACTCACCTATCTGCTCACCTTTTTGTACTGACTGACCAGTTGCAACATACACACTAGACATGTGACCATATACTGTCTGCGTACCATTGCTATGTGAGACGATAACCATGCGACCATATCCACCGTTATATCCAGAGTTCTTTGCGACGAGTACTGTACCGTCTGCAGCAGCGAGTAATGGTGTACCTACTGGGGTACCGATATCTACAGCATTAGATCCATGTATGCCTTGAGTCTTGATACCACCGATGAGCGGGCGAGTATAATACCCGACACCAGCAGACGCGTATATCTTTTTCTTTTTTGCAGCAACCTTAACAACTGGAGCGTCTACGACCAGCTCTCCATCTGGGACTATTAACACATCTCCAATAGCTAGGGCACTGTCTGTGCTTAGATCGTTAAAGGACAGTATGTCTCCTTGGTCTGCTTTGTATTTTTTAGCAATGGTTTTAATGGTGTCTCCTTTTTTAACTGTGTGTTTTACACCAGAAACAGGGAGTATCACCAAAATATCTCCAGGGATCAGCTTGCCATTCTTTATATCATTAGCCCAGGCCACAGTATTTTTAGAAACATTGTATATCTTTGCTACATCTGACAATGTATCCCCAACTTTTACCTCATAAACCTGTATTTGATCATTTTCAAACACCTCACTCTCAGTAGCCAGTCTCGCGGGACCGACAACACCCCTTATAACACCCTCGGCGTCAGAAGATAAAACGGACGAATCGTTCGTTGAGATCTGGTTTGAAACACGCAAGACGCCCACGTCTTCATAATAATTCTTTACGACTTCGTCTGTTTTATCCTTATTTATAAGGCTTTTTATGCCATCCATCGCCATATCAAAGAACCCAGCATGCGCAGACGGAGCCCAAACAATCAAAGCAAGAAGTAATAGGGAAGCTATTTTAGGTTGACAAAAGTATTTTATCATCGTAGTCCGTAAAACGGACGGGTAGACATTCATATTAACAGGGTATTGTTTATAGCGCAAGGTCCAATTTCCGCTTGGGTGATATACTGTTTTTATGAATCCTGAGCAGATTTTTACCATACCAAAACCAGAAGATTATTCAGGTCTGCACAACAAACTCTCAAAAAGTCTGAACAGGGAAAGATTTTGGGATGATAGCCTGGGGGAGCAACTCCTTCCTGCCGCTACAGCCTCATCAATGCTTCATAGTGGGGGAGACGTGAGTCCTGAGGAAAAGCTTGGCTACGAAAATGCAATAATTGCAGCAGAGGATACCATGGATTATAGAAAAGATGTTACTGCCAGCCTAAAAAGAGATATCTCTCCTACGGTTAAAAGCATAAGGAGGGTCGGTAGTGAAGTGAGGAGCAAAATGGATGAGTTTTCTAAGATGAGAGAGGATTTTTCTATTGAAATAGCGAGACATCAGATAACTGACGCAAAACACAACAGTCTCTTAAGCGAACTTCATCAGGCTGAAAGATTTATAGATGCAAAAAACGCAATAATAAAAGATCTGAGACATCAACTAGAAGAAGTAGAGCGCTCTACGACAACTACAGACAGATCTTTAGAGATCACAAAAGAAAAACTAACAGAGAATTTAAACAACACAGAGGAAGAGGTGACAAAGCTTCAGGCGGCTGTAGAAAATATAAAAGCTATCAAATTTGAAAAGAGAAATTTCCCTGAAGCTAAAAGTTCGGGTGCGCCAGCAGCTCAGCCAGAAACACAAATTAAAACAACACCAGAAAAGAAAGAAGGGTTAGTAATGACTCCAGAATTTGCTGTGAAAGCGGTGGACCATCACCTGTTAACAATAAATAGATACATGAGCTCGGGCAATAAAGTGTATGAACAAGCCGCAATAGACTTTGTTGATAAGATTAAAAAACAACTAGATAGATGTGAGGACGAGAATATTAGAGATACTCAAAAAGCCAGACTAGATGAGGCCTTGAAAAAGCCAGCTTCAACTCCCGCTGCGCCAGCAGCCGAAGCAACAGCACCACCACAAACAACAACGCCAACTGCAGCAAAAGAAATAGAGGCATCAGAACCAACAGAAACAAAAACTTCTCCGGCTGCAAAAAAGATTAGTCTGGGTGCGGCTGCAATAGCAGCTGGGACTCTAGCTCTTGGAGCTGTCGGACCAGACCAGAAACAAGATCAAGATTTTACATACAGATTGGCGTCGGTTGGAAATAAAATAGAGACACCTACAAATCAAATAGAAACAGTTGAGAAAATAGGAAATGTAACAGTGGACACGAGACTCAAAACCATAACAATAAACGGGAACGACTCACCACTACTTTTAGAAGCTCTTGAGAAAAAAGGTGACTATTATATCGGCTCATACAATTATGGTGGCGTTATCAAATACATTGCCGTACCGGACTTGAATACATTAAAATCTCTGTCCGCTGCTAAAAACGACGAGGAGATTAAGATATTGATATCTCCATTTGCAAACAAAGTGCTAGATGAAAACCCAGAGATGAAAGGTGTGAGTGTTGTTTGTGGGCAAAGCAGAACAGAAGATGGTGTTAAAAGAATTATATCTTTTAATTTTAAGAGACAGGGCAGTGAAGTAAAAGAAGCAAAGGATGGACACATAACACCGAAAGAGAACCCTCTTGCGAAAGAAATATTTGGCAAAAAATATAGTGAATATGTAAAAGAGGTGTCCAATAAAAAACTAGGCGAGCTAAAAAATATACCGGAAGGAAACATTAGGGTGGAGTTGCAAAAATTAGCCGATATATTAAGGGTTTATAAATACAACGACTGGGCACAAAGAGAGACTATAGACAATCTACTGAAAGAAACACTTAAGAAGGTCGTCTAATTAATTTATGTTAAACTGACATCTCAATGATGTTAAACGCGCAACAACAAGAAGCTGTAGAGCATATAAGTGGGCCGCTATTAATCTTGGCTGGGGCAGGGGCAGGCAAGACAAAGACAATCACAGAGAGGGTGGTACAAATAGTAAAAAGCGGGAACAGTGTGGAGCGTATACTTTGTGTTACGTTTACCAACAAAGCAGCCGCGGAAATGCGCGAACGCATTAACAAGAGGCTGCATGAAGAGGGGCTAGTCGACAGTTGGAATGGGGTGCCGCTAATCAAAACTTTTCATTCACTAGGACTATGGCTGTTGCGTAGGGAGGGGTCAGCGCTCGGGCTGCTAAAGAACTTTACAATACTGGACAGCGACGACACAAAAAGCATAGTCAAAAAGATATTGGACGACAGGGGGTTCGATACTAAAGTTTACGAGCCAGCAAAAATCAGGAATGCAATATCAAGGGAGAAGGGGGACTTTGTAACGGTCACAGAATATCAAAACAAAATATCTAGCTACACCATGGATGTGGTGGCGACTGTGTGGAGGCTGTATGAGGAGGAGCTGCGCAATCAGGGGGCAGTGGATTTTGATGACCTCATTGTCAGATGTGTAGAGCTGCTCGAGAGTAACGCAGCGGTGCGCGAGAAATATCAAAACTTTTTTACCCATGTACACATAGATGAGTATCAAGATACGAACAACTCACAATACAAACTTTCAAAGCTTTTAGTAAATCCAAAAAACAATAACATCTGTGTGGTGGGTGACACAGATCAAAATATATATAGTTGGCGTGGGGCAAATTTGCGCAACATTATGAATTTTGAAAAAGACTTTCCTGGCACAAAAATAGTCTTGCTCGAGGAGAACTATAGATCAACAGGGAATATACTAGCGCTCGCTAACAACGCAATAAAGAAAAACACTGTTCGCCAAGAGAAAAATCTTTTTACCAGCAAGGGTGACGGTGCGAACATAGAAGTGTTACCAGCTTGGGATGAGGAGAGTGAGGCAGAGTGGGTGGCGACAAAAGCAAAAGAGCTGATAGCAGAGGGGGTAAGTCCAAATGAAATAGCCGTGCTGTATCGTACCAATTTCCAATCACGCATAATGGAGGAGATGATGCTGCGTAATGATGTGCCGTATGCAGTGCTCGGCACCAAATTCTTTGAACGCAAAGAGGTGAGGGATATGCTGAGCTATATCAAATGTGCGCTCAATCCAAAATCACAACCAGATCTCAAGCGTGTTTTTGATACTCCGAAAAAAGGTATTGGCAAGACCACTATTGCAAAGCTTTTTGCAAATGAGGAGTTGCCGGCAGCAGCAAAGAAAAAGGTGGGTGACGTGTTTAAGTTTTTAGAGCAAATAAAAGAGATGCTCGAAAATGAGCCATTGTCTAATGTTATGAATTGGGTATTAGTAGAAAGCGGTATTGAAAAAGAGTTAAAAGACGAAGGTGAGGACGGTATGGTAAGACTAGCCAACATATCCGAGCTAGTAACTCTGGCTCAAAAGTATGACGAGTTAAAGTACGACGAAAACATTGAGGCGTTCTTTGAATTAGCATCACTGTCATCAGATCAAGATGAGGACAAAAAAGAAAAAAATGGTGTGAGACTGATGACTGTACACTCATCAAAAGGTTTGGAGTTCGATCATGTTTTTATAGTTGGTCTAGAGGAGGACCTATTCCCATCTAAAAACTTTTCTGGGAAAAATAAAACAAAAGAGGAGGGTGAAGAGGAGCGAAGGCTGTTCTACGTAGCCGTAACTCGCGCCAGGAAAAACTTATACCTCTCATATGCTGAGATGCGAACCATTTTCGGGCAACGCAATATAGCACCACCGAGCCAGTTCCTGTCTGACATTGATCCAAATGTTACCGATTACCACGACGTGTATTACAAACAAAATAATGGTAAAGTGTTCTATATTTAGAACATATTGTGTTTAAAACAAAGAAATCACTAGGACAAAACTTTCTCCGCTCTAGCGCCGCACTTGAGGCTATTGTTAACTGCTCAGAAATAAAATCAGGCGAGATGGTAATAGAAATAGGTCCAGGTGAAGGTGTGCTGACTGAGAAAATATTAGCAGCCGGAGCAAAGCTGACAGCAATAGAAAAGGACGACAGATTGATAGAAATACTTGAGACCAAATTTGCAAAAGAGATAGATGAAAAAAGGTTTCAACTTCTTCACGCTGATGTTACAGATGTTGATTTTGAACAGTTCGCAAAGATGGGGCAGGGCTATAAAGTAATAGCCAATATCCCATACTATATAACAGGTCTTATAATGAGAAAGTTAGTAGATGACAATGTGGCAACATCTCTCACACTGCTGGTCCAAAAAGAGGTCGCCGAGAGAGCTTGTGCCCGCGATGGCAAGGAGTCGCTGTTATCACTATCAATACAGAGCTATGGCATAGCCAAATACATCAAAACTGTACCCAGGGGATCATTTGCACCTATGCCAAATGTAGACAGCGCAATAATATACATAAAAAAGTACGAGAACAATGTTTTCAGGGATCAGAAAGAGAGGAATTATTTTTTTGAGCTCATTCACGCCGGCTTTGCACACAAAAGAAAGACCTTGATGCATAATTTGAAAACATTTAATGAGAAAACTGCTAAAAATACTGAGTGGTTTAAATATGTAGATGAAAAAATTAGAGCAGAGGATGTGCATTTTGATGCTTGGGCCAGACTCGTTCGTGATACAATTTAGTTGTGATAGATAAAAACAAAGAGGAGACAATGATGTCTAGAGAAAAGGCCTTTTTAGTGTTAGCAATTATCGTTTGTGTCCTAGCCTTTGCTGTTTATGGTCTGTACCCCGACAGAAAAGATATACCTACAATACCTGGAGCAGACAGAGAGAATGCATTTATAGAAAATTATGGACAAATATTGGACCTGGACAAGGATGCTGATGGTAATGGGCAGCCAGCTTGGAGAGAGCTAGTATTTGGGGCAAATGCAAGCGGCACAGACAACTCTAGCACCGACAATCTAACTGTGGGTATGGCTCGTGACATAGTTGTGCTGAACGCCCTAGCTAGTCAGAACCCAAATGTTGATCCGGATGTTTATGTTGCAGCAATGACAGAGGGGGCTGCTCAGCAGATATCAATAAAAGATGTGGGGCAAATACAAATTTCTACTGATATTTCTAGGGCAAACCTGAAAGAGTATGGAAATGCTGCGGCTTTAGTGTTTGGTATTATGTTTGGAAATGAGCAAAAAGAGATAAAAGATGTTACAAAATACATGAGTAGCAGCAATGTAAAAGACCTTGCAGACATTATCAAATTCCAAACCAGTGTAAAAAGAGGTTGTGATGAGATGAAAAAATATCCAGCACCTCAATCAATAGCAACGCTACACAGAGAGCTGCTAGAGAGGTGTTACTATTATAATGACGTCTTGTCAGCGCTAGCAAATATAGATACTGACCCTACAAAGGCATTAGTAGCTGTGACCGTATACAAAGACATGACTGTCGCTGAGACGGACCTCCTAACAAAATTCCAAGCATTTTTCGACACTAACAATGTTGTGTTTGGGGTCAACGACTACGGAAGAATTTTTAATAAAAATATATGAAAAAAATAATAGCAACAATAATAATATGTTTTAGTTTGGGATCATTCAGCCGCTCTCATGCTTTATTTGGGGTTGGGGATATAGTCTTTGACCCGTCAGTATTCGCAACCCAACTAGTAATGAAAGGTATAGACCTTGTGACTCAAAATCTTTTTAACGCCCAGAACATAAAAGAGTATGCATTAGACCCGTTAGCCTATGCAATAAAAGAGAAAGTAAAGACTCAAGTGAAACAAGAGATAATCAAATGGGCAACAGATGGTGGAACAGGTAAACCTCAATTCCTCGAGAACCCAGATAGATTTTTCACCAACTTGGCCACTCAAGAGCTAACAATAATCAAACGCGACATAATAGGTAACATTGTTGGTAATGATGAGGTTTTAAAAGCTTTGGTTAGTGGTAATGCCGAGGGGTATGCTAAAAAGTCTCTCGCTGAGTTCCTCGTTCCAACAGTTAATATAAAAATACAAAACAACATCTGTGCTGCAGACAAATTGGCAAAGATGACCGCCGAAAACCCGGCTGGTGCAGCTGAATTTAAAAGGAGGTACTGTATAGCTGGTAACAGCACCAGCAGCAAACAGCAACAATATGACGCCTTGCAAAACTGCTTTGCAAAGGACTTTTCTTGTGGTGGTTGGGATGCATTCCTCTCTATGACACAAAAGCCATATCAAAACACTGAGACAGGGCGCCTAACTGTTGCTCAGTTACAGTTACAACAAAACCAAGCCGCTGCAACTACTAAAACAAATAATGAGCTCAATCGTGGGGGAGGGTTCTTTAGCCAAAAGGTGTGTAAGAAGGGGGCACTTAAAATCACAAACGACGACGAGGGCAACCCTCTACCAGAGTCTAGCCAAATATGTACTGAGTATGAGACATTAACACCTGGCGACCAGATACGTAACTTAACAAATGAGGTACTCGGTGACCCGTTAAAACAACTACAACAGTCGGACGAGATCAGCGAGATCATAGTCAGTGCGTTGTTAACAAAATTGCAATCAGTGGGTCTGCGAAAACTTAATGAGGTGGTGGCAGATGGTATCAACGGATTATCAAATGCTTTACGTGGTGGGTCTGATGGCGCAGCAAGTTTGCGCGACAGTGTATCAGCAACAGGTAAACCAGGTGACCCTCGTGTAGCCAGCACATCGGTAACAATAACAGATGCAGATCATCGCAATCTGACAGCGACAATGCTATCAATGATGAACAATACAGTGCGCGAGCATAACGCCAACATCACTGTTGTCGTGGAGGAGCTGGCTAGATATGAGGCCCTAACTAACAAGTTGGTGCAAGTTGAGCTGTGTTACTCTGGCAAGACCTGGTTAGCAATGCCTACGGTTGTTCGTGATACTATAGACTCTCAGAAAAAAAATATAGGATCAAAAACATTGTCACTCGCCAACGAGTTATCGGCCTACAAAGGCAAATCAGATGACCTTGTTGCGGCAATAGAGACTGTTACCAGATCTCGTGATGCAGACGCCATAACAAACATATTCAACGCCTACAACGCTGAATTGTCTGCTGGTCTGTATCTGACCTCTGCTGTGGCTGATAAGAGGAGACTGGATAACAAAACGCTATACGAACAACTGGATCAGCTGGCAGCAACATTTGACTCAATGTTAACCGAGTGTCAGAATGCGACCCAGGAAACAGGTGGTGGTTATTAATACTCCTCACTAACAATAAATTTATGTTACACTTTATAGTGTGAAAATTTGGCGCTACTTTTTTATAATATCCTGTTTTTCTATACTCTTTTTTACCCCGACAACGTCAAACGGGCAGTCAAATATTTCTCTCTGTACCGATAATGGTGGGGTGTTTGGAAAAGGTGTTCAGTGTAAGGATGGGGACGGCAACATAGTGACAGTAAATACAATGTGCTCTGGGGCAAATATTAAACCTTGTTATCAGGGTGACTCTCTTGGTAACACCACAGACCCAGATATAACAGCAACAACCAATCCAGTAGCATCAACAGATACAGGGGGAATAAAGGTGTGCCCAGAAAAGGCGTACGAGCTCGCTGGGGCATTGTTTAGCCTTGGTGTTGTTCCTAGTCTTTGTGTTGTTATAGACTTCACATTAACAATGATCGGCTCTGTACTAGCGGGGCTCATGTATATGTCTGCTGTTTTGTTTGATTTTGCTGTAGATAAATTCATATTACATATCTCATCTTTCTTTTTAGACAGCAACGGACCTGGCGGGAACAAGCAATACATATACAGCGCGTGGTCTGTGATACGTGACCTCGCCAACATTGCAGCATTCTTTGGAGCTGTGTACGCTGGATTCCTCCGAATAATAGGACAAAATCAAGAGGACTTTAGAAAAGCTATCGCAAAACTAATACTCTTTGCTCTGCTGACCAACTTCTCATTCGCAATATCCAAATTCGCAATAGACATGGCAAATGTTGTATCACTACAAATATACGGAGCGGCATCGGGGTACACATTTAAATCAAATGTCTTGGCTGGGTCAACCGGAAAAATAATTACAGACTATGGTATCAGTTCGGCTTATATGCAACAAATGGGGCTGTCGGGACTTGTTGTTGATCAATCTAAAGTTAATCCTGTATCTGCATTTAAGGGTCTTAATTCTGTCACGGTGGTGTTTTTATCTTTTATATTTTTTGTATTTGCTGGGTGGATGTTTTTAAAGGCTGCAATATTTATTTTCGTTAGAACGTTTATGTTAATAGCCTCTGTTATGTTCTCGCCATTAATGTTTATCGGTGGGTTGGTGCCACAGTTAACAAAGGTGCATGACAAGTGGAGAGAGATGTTTTTTGGTAATCTAGTCGTAGCCCCACTGATGATGATGTTTATTTGGGTGAGTTTACAAATACTAGTAGCTGGTAATGGTTTATTGTTTTCAAATCCAGCTCCGGCGGCTGGTTCTTGGGCAGAAATACTTTCGCAGATATCCTTATTACTTTTTGCAGGACTATCTTTACATGTAATGACAAAACTAGCTGGTGAGGCGAGTGGGGCGGTGGGGCAGTTTGCGGTAAATGTTTTAGGTGGGGCAGTGGGCGGTCTGGCGACAGCTGCGGCAACTGGTGGAGCTGGATTTGTGGCTAGGGCGGGCATGGCTCGTGCAGCTGCGGCTGCGGGGAGTGTTGGTAAAAAATGGGTAGAAAAAGAAGGGGCAGGAAAGATGAGAAAGTTTGCGGGTGGAATGTTATTAAAAGGCGGGGAGAGGCTAGAGAAAACAGAGGTGTTTGGCAAATCTGCTTTTGGGGTGCGCAAGGCAGCAGAGGAGAAGATAGACAGCAAACGCGAAACAGTCTTGCGTGAATACGGACAAGCTTCCCGTGATTTGGGTTGGAAAGATAAATTGGGTCAAGCAAAGTCTGAAAAAGAAATTAACTACATAAAAGACCAACTGGTGCAGAAAAAAAAGTACGACTCTGCTGTACATGATGACGAAATAAAAAATATAAACTCTAAACCGACTGTAAAGACTGACGGACCTCGTGTTTTGGAAAAAGATAAGGCCATTGCTAACAAATTACACGAGCAGATAACAGCTCGCGACACGACAACAGATGCGCAAATAAAATCAGAACAAGATCAAATAAAAGCCGAGGCTGAAAGTCTTATAAAAACAAGAGAGATAGCAAAAGAAAACCAAAAAAGAAGCGGTGCAAGTGAAGATGAATTAAAAAAGGCTCAAGTATTTATTGATAATTTAAAAGCAGATCTGCCTAAAAAGCTGGAGGAGGTGAAACAGAGACTCAATAAGCAAAAAGAAGAAATGGTGGACTATGTTGGATGGAAAGCCGAATTGTCAGGCTTGGAAAATGAGTTTGCGAAAACAACAATGGCATACAAAGCTGGAGCCATAGTAGGTGAAGCTAATCAAGTAAAAGAAGATGTTGGTAAAATAGCAGCGGTTGGCAACTTAACAAAAAACATAATCAAATCCAGTATGGATGACACAGATAGAAAAGTTGTTAATGTTATCAAAAATACAGTCTCTGATGTGTTTAAAAATAACGAGCAAAGAATAATAGAGGCTAACCAATTTGCAACGAAAGCTAGCACATTAAGAAGTAAAAAATAATATGAAGCCAGAATTACGCCAAGCATTAGACGAAGAAATATTAAAAGCAACACCAGAGCTGCAGACATTTTTAAATGATCAGTATTTCAAAGACACCCTAAGCTTGATAGAAAGAGTTAATAAGTTAGACGCTGACCAGGCAATATCACTAGAGCTAGAAATAACAATGTTCTTGCTCGGCATTAGTGACTATCCATCTATCGAGGAGGCTTTGCGTGGTGAACTAGGTCAAAATGGACAAGTTGCCAATGAAGCTACTGTGCGCCAGGCCGTAAAAGACGTGGACGCATACATATTATCAAAAGCTCCGGCGGCAAATGATTCAGTTAAAAAAGTTGAAATAAAAACTGACACTGAAACAGAAAATTTAGAAGTCGAAACCCCTACAACCGCTGGCAATCTTCATGATATCTTGTACAAAGAGTTGGATGTTAATAAGTCTCCTTCGCCAGAGGCTACGGAAGACCAAGAAAAAGATCTTGAGTTAGCAGCAAAACCGGAACAAGTTGTCATTCCAGAAGTGGTCACACCGGTAAAGCCTCTTGATTTTTATAGAGAGAAAATAGGGGACGAGGATAAAAAAGTAAAGACTTTATAATATTTGATATACTGTTTAGATGCAATTTCGTGTACCCCAATTCATAGATATAGAAGATAAAATACTAGGACCTTTAACATGGAGGCAGTTCGCATACTGTCTTGGTGCTGCTGGTATAGCCTACTTGTCTATGCGCTTTATATCCAACAACATCCTAGCCCTCATTGTGGCCGCCCCATTTTCTGGACTATTTTTAGCTTTGGCCTTTGTAAGAATCAACAATCAATCATTTGTAGACGTTATGGAGCACGCCATCAACTACTTTTCAAAAAGTAATATATATACTTGGCAGAAAAAGGAGGGGTCGATGCAAACCATAACACCAGAGACAAACTCATTAAAAGAAAAATCTCTCAGCCTCGACACCAAAATCGTGGAAAGGGATGCGGAGTAGCTGTTGATATCATGTATACTGTGTAGTATATGAAGGGGAACGCTTCACAATCTTTTGTACCAATCAAAAATGTACGCGACGGACTAATAGAACTGCAAGGCGGTGAATATAGAGCCGTACTAATGACCAACTCTCTCAACTTGTCTCTAAAGGGCGAGGATGAGCAGACGGCCATATTGTCCCAGTTTCAAAATTTTCTGAACTCTTTAGAATTTTCAATACAGATATTTGTAAAAAGTCGTCGTATGGACATAGCTCCATATATAAAACTCTTGGAAGAGAGGCTTGTTGTGGCGGAGGGGGAGCTTATTAAACTACAAATAGCAGAATACATCAATTATATAAAGACTTTTTCTGAGGAGACCAATATAATGTCAAAACAATTTTTCGTAGTTATCCCATATTCTCCTGCCGTTCTCGGTGGGAACAACAATATACCAACGTTGTCATTCGGTGGGGACAAGGACACCGAAGCGAAAACTGAGGTGGCTTTTCAAGAAATAGCCAGACAAATGGAACAACGTATTTTGGTTGTATCTTCTGGTCTCACACGTTGCGGTCTCCGTGTGGAGAGACTTCAAAGTGAAGAGGTGGTCGAGCTATTTTATAACATATTCAACCCTAACGCTGAATATAAGGCAGTCATAAATTAAAAATATGGGAATATTAGATTTTATACTAGGTAAAAAAGAGGAGTCTGTGGCAACAACTACAGCAGCCGGTCCAACAGGGCCGAGCCTCCAAGACATCATTGCCCCATCTGCTCTAAAAGTAGAATCAAAAGAGTTTCTCCTTGGTGACGTGCATGGACGTGTGTATTTTGTAATGTCTTACCCAAGATATCTCAACGATAACTGGCTGTCTCCATTAATCAATCTGGACAAGGTGTTCGACGTTGGTATACATATCAGCCCTGTTGATACGGCCGATGTGATGAAAAAGTTCCAACGCAAAGTAGCCGAAGTGCAGAGCCAAATAATGATAAAGGAGGAAAAGGGTATGGTGCGTGACCCTATGTTAGAAACAGCGTATGAGGACCTAGAAAGTCTTCGCGACGACCTGATGCAGGCCCAGGAAAAAATGTTTGAGGTGGGAGTATATATTACTGTCTACGCTAGGGACGACAAGGATCTCGACCGTGTAGAAAAAGAAATAAAAGGGATACTTGAGAGTAAATTAATCAATATACGTCCAGCGTATTTCCAACAAGATCAAGGAATAGTCACAACTATACCGCTAGGAAAGGACGAGTTAAAACAGCTAACCAAACTCAACACTTCACCACTGTCATCAATATTCCCATTTGTGTCTTTTGACCTGACTAGTGACAGAGGTATATTGTACGGCATCAACAGACACAATGGATCATTATTGCTGTTTGATAGATTCTCAATGGAGAACTACAACTCCATAATATTCGCAAAATCTGGAGCCGGTAAATCCTTCACAACAAAACTGGAGATACTTCGTACTCTCATGTTTGACACACAGGTCATTATTATTGACCCTGAGCGTGAGTACGAGACATTGACTGATGCGGTTGGTGGTAGATATTTTAATATATCGCTCAGTAGCGACAATCACATCAACCCTTTTGATCTCTCTGCTCCGAGTGAGGACGAGAGTATGAGTGAGGTACTGCGCAGCAACATAGTGACTCTGGTTGGACTTTTCCGTGTGATGTTAGGAGGACTGACTCCGGAGGAGGATGCGATAATTGATCGCGCGATCACTGAGACATATGCATTGAAAGACATTACACCTGATAGTGACTTTACAAAGATAGACCCGCCATTATTGTCTGACTTTGAAATGGTGTTAGGTGGTCTGGAGGGGAGTGAGAGTTTGCAAGAGAGACTACAAAAATACACAAAGGGATCTTGGGCTGGATTCCTCAACAACCCAACAAATGTAAACATAGATCAAAAATGTGTTTCGTTTTCAATACGTGATATGGAGGATGAGTTAAAACCTGTAGCAATGTTCCTAGTTACTCATTACATTTGGAATAGTGTCAGAAAAGAATTGCGCAAGAGATTGTTGGTTGTGGACGAGGCGTGGATCATGATGAAAACAGAGGATACAGCGAGCTTCCTCTACGGGCTAGCAAAACGTGGGCGTAAATACTATTTAGGACTCGCAACCATAACTCAGGATGTGAATGACTTTTTGAAAAGTGAATATGGTATTCCAATTATCACCAACTCCTCACTTCAGCTACTGTTGAAACAATCCCCAACATCTATAGACCTGGTGCAGAAAACTTTTAATCTAACAGACGAGGAGAAATTCCTCTTGCTCGAAAGTAATGTGGGTGAGGGTATATTCTTTGCAGGACTAAAACATGTCGCGGTAAAGATAATTGCCAGCCACACCGAGGAACAGATAGTGACTAGTGACCCTTCGGAGATACTACGTGTGCGTGAATTAAAACAAGGTATTAACAATTTATAATATGAGATATTTTATATTTATAATTTCACTCGCCCTCGGACTACAAATATCACTAGCTCAGAACTTGCTACCTACACCTGTGACAATAAGCACTGTGCCAGACACACCCAAACCAGGAGAGGTATTTACAATAAAGACCAGTAGTTTGTCAGTTGACCTCAGCAAATCAGATATATCTTGGAGCATAAATGGTAACAATGTTGGCAGAGCTTTTGGTCAAAAAGAAATCAAAACAACTATGCCTTATGGTAATCAGGTTGTGCTGATAGAGGTGAATATAAAATCTGTCAGTGGCGAAATTTTTTACGCAAAAAAAACAATTAGCCCTAAAAGGTTGATTTTGATAACCGAGGCGGCTGACAGCTATGTGCC
>CAYJDH010000001.1:0-32058 GCA_964368915.1 uncultured Candidatus Saccharibacteria bacterium | reverse complement strand
CAATTAGCCCTAAAAGGTTGATTTTGATAACCGAGGCGGCTGACAGCTATGTGCCCTACTGGTATGGCGGCAAGGCAGAAGTAGCAAAAGGTGGTTATGCCAAGATATACGCATACACAGAGATATATTCTGGTAGCAAAAGACTAAAACCTTCAGAGCTCGTATACAACTGGTCTGTGCGTGATGAGCCGATACTGGAACAATCTGGTGTTGGTAGGGACACGTTAACATATCGCATGCTGGATGAGTACGGAGACAGCGTGCCGGTGTCTGTATCTGTTTCTCCCATTGAAAACAGTGAAGAGATAACAGAAAATACAACAATAAGAACTTTTGACCCGGAGATAATTATGTTTCTGGGTGACGAATTTGGTGACACGGTCTCGAGAACAGCAATTGTAGGACAAAAAAACATATCATCAAAAGCTTTTTCTATAATATCTGAACCATTTTTCTTTTCTACAGACTATACCAAAAACAAAAACTTAGAATATATATGGGAGATAAATGATGTTTCCCAAACAGACAACTCAAATAGTGTTAGATTTTTCAAATTACCCGAGGGCACCTCTGGCAACGTTACGATAACGTCAAAAATAGAGCATATGAGTAGAATATTCCAAACAGCCAGCAGTAGAATACGTCTCAGTTTCTAAAAATTTTCATGATACACTGTTTCTATGCAAGAGCCTGCAAAGAAATACGTAGACTATATACTTTTAGAGCCGATAACTGGTAAAGCTGGTGACAGCAAGGTCACAATATCGCCAGACGGACTATCTAACTATCTAAATAGCACATACAGCTTTGTTTTGATTCTAATAGCCATCACAGCCGTGTTTTACCTCATATACGGCGGTATGGTGTATCTGACTACAGATATAGCCAACAAACAAAAACAGGGTAAAGAAATAATTGTCCGTGTGATCACTGGGTTAGTGTTTGTTTTTAGTGTGTGGGTAATACTAAACTCAATCAATCCAAATATATTAAAAAACAATTTAACACTCGGCATCATAAACACTGTTTCTGGTACACCAACAGGAACATCAACCACGACACCCCCGACAGGAACTCCGCCAACAATAGTAACTTGTTCTGAGGGGTTGGTAAATGTGTCCGGCATCACTGTCTGCAAAAGCATACAAACCAACCTGACAAACATGATAGCAGCCGCTGCAAAAGATGGTATAACTCTGGCAGGAACAGGGCCTCGTGCTGGAGCCAGATCCATTGACGAGCAGGTTTCTCTACGCAAACAAAACTGCGGCACCACATATTACGATATATATCAAAAACCGTCTGGGCAGTGCACACCACCAACAGCCATACCAGGAACTTCTAATCATGAAAAAGGTCTGGCTGTAGATTTTAGAGGCATACCCCAACACGACTGTTCTGGGGCTACATGTAAGTGGTTACAAGCAAACGCCATAACATATGGATTTAAAAACGACTATGCCTCAACAAAAGAATATTGGCACTGGTCGCCGAGTGGAAGATAAATATATGCAAGAAAATAATAATACAAAGAAAATAATTATAATAAGTGTAGTGGCTGTGGTTTTGTTGTCTATTTTTGTTTATGTATTGCTTTCAAGAGGTCCTGCTCCGGTAGCAAATAACACAAACAACGCAACACAAAACAATCCGATTTTCCCAGATTTTAGCTTTGCAAATATTTTCGGCGGGGCGGACGAAGAGATACCTAGTGACACAGAAACAAACACTGCTAACCTTACCGCCAGCAATGTTTTCAAGGTCTGGGATGGTGAAACTATTGGCGCAGCAACACTGGACGACGCCAGTGTTATGTTTATAGACAAGAAAACTGGAGAGATCAGACTTTCGGCCTATCCATACACGTCTTCGTCTGTGGTGGACACTGTTTCTGGTGGTTGTTTTGATGCAAAGATATCACATACCGGTAAAAAAGCTTTGATATCATGCCAAGATGGTTTGTATGTGTGGGGTGACTCTAGATTTACCTTTATAGACCAAAGCGCTTTTGATTTTGATTTTATTGGCAGCAGCAATGACTATGTTTACCTTTCTGCTACGGCTAACGGGTTTACCTTGATACAAAACAAGGCTGGCAAGGCCTTATCTTTAGGAGGTTTGTCATTGCGCGACGTTGTGATATTAAAATCAGACGAGAACTATATTTATATAACAGAAAAACCAAATGGTATGTCTGAGAAATTATTTGTTTATTCTTTTAAAAACAAGGATTTTTATTATGTTGGGGACTTGGCGACACAGAATATATTCCCATTTCAACAAAGCTATTCAAAGGAAAAGTGTTTCACTTATGATATAGATTTTAATTTTTGTTTTGGGGTTGGTTTAGAAAATTTTAATTTTACAAACTGGAGAAAGGGGTTGATCTCTTCTGTTGACCAAGCTTTTGCTTACTCGTTCACAGATGCAGAGTATGTTGGTGTGGGCCTGTTGTCGCAAAACATAGACACATTAAAGACTGGTTACAATGCAACCAGTGGCGACGCATACTTGATAGACAAAAATACTTCTGATTTGTTTGTTGTAAACATGGCTCAGTTTGTTGAGGCAACAGGGGACCACGATCACTAGGAACTACTTTGCAAAATGTTTGTCTGTTATCTTTTTTATAGCCAGGGTTTGGAATATACCAAAAACATTTGAAGTTATAATATAGAGGACGAGTCCAGCGGGTAGGAAAATAGATGTCACAAGTATCAGAACCGGCATAAAATACTTCATTTGTATTGCCATCATTTTTGCAAAGTCTTTTTGGAATCCCTCTTTTGCGTCTGGGGCAGGGGCCATATCTTTTGTGCTGAAATGCATCAGAACATACATGCTCGCAAAAGCGAGTACCGCTAACAATATGCTAGGCTTTGCTATTTCAATATTAAAAAGAGTAACTGTATCTGTGATTATCTTTAACTCTTTTACCAAAATCTGATACAAACCGATAAAAATAGGTAGTTGTATGAAAAGCCCGAGAACGCCAGCAAAGGGTTTGATGTTGTTCTCTTTGTATAACTTTGACAGCTCGGCGCCGAGAATTTGTGGGGCCCCTTTGTGTTTCTCTCTTAATTTATCAACCTCTCCTTGTACCAGCTTCATTCCTCTTGATGTCTTTGCCGCTGAGATGTTTAATGGGAAAAGTAAAACCTTAACAAAAACAGTAAACCCTATGATCGCCAGCCCTATGTCCCCGGTAGAAACCAAAAATACATGTAGCAGGGACGAGAGGGGGGTGATGATTATAGTATTCCACATATATTTTCTTTGATTGTTTTATAGGTTGGGACTTTGTCTACAAGCTTTTTTACATACAATGTAGACTTTTTACTTCCTATGTCTTTGTTTTCCTTTATTAACTCTGAATAAGCATAACACGCTCTACGTTTTAAAAGGTTGCGTTTTGTTGAGTTTTTAATATATTTCTTTGAAATCACTACAGTTAAAGGCTTTTTTGCCTCTTTTGTGTTTTTTATATTAAAAATCTCAGACATGTTTAGTCTGCTGACAGTTTCTTGCGTCCTTTTTGTCTTCTGCCTGCAATTATCTTTTTACCTGTTGCTGAGGCCATTCTAACTAGGAATCCGTGGGTTGTGTATCTCTTTTTGTTTTTTGGTTGATATGTAACTGACATGAGGCTATTCTATAATAATTTTAACCCTTTGACAAGGTACACATATTTCTAAATAAAGCGTATACTCTATTCCAACATATGGACTACGAACAGCTTTGGAATACCGTTTTGTCTCAAATAGGGTTAGAAGTCTCTAGGGTTAATTTTAATACTTGGTTTAAAAACTCTAGAATGGTGGATTATAAAGATGGGGATGTGACTGTTGGGGTTCCAAATCAGTTTATAAAAGACTGGTTGGAGCAGAAATATCAAAAAGACCTGCTGCGCATACTTCGCTCTGTACATGAGGGTGTGAGATCTCTGTCTTTTTCTGTGGTTCGTTTTGATACCCCACCAAAGAAAACCCAACTAATACAGACCAACAACGGAGCCCTACCCCTAGACAACCTATACATCAACAGAGAGGACGGTCTCAACCCTAAATACACCTTTGATAGCTATATCGTCGGACCCTTTAATGAGGTTGCTCATGTTTCTGCTCAGGCAATAATACAAAACCCAGGACTTTCTTATAACCCTTTCTTTGTTTATGGTAATACAGGCCTTGGGAAAACCCATCTATTGCAAGCTGTCGGAAATGCTATAAAAAAGAAATATCCTGAGAAAAAGGTTTTTTATATCTCTCTTGAGAGATTTTATATGGAGATGGTAAACGCTATACAACAGAGCCGAGTGCCACATTTCAAAGAAAAATATAGGAAATTTGATGTTTTTATAATGGACGACATACAGTTTATAACCGGTAAAGACAAGACCCAGGATGAATTATTCCACCTTTTTAATATAATGTATGAGACAAATAGACAAATCATCTTTTCTTCTGATGTTCATCCTAATTTTATAATTGGATTAGAAGAGAGGCTCCAGTCTAGATTTAATCAGGGTATGGTGGTTGATGTTGAATCTCCCACTTTTGAGTCTCGTCTTGCAATACTTCGTAAGAAAACAAAAGACCATGGCGACAAGTTGTCTGATGAGGTTTTGGAGTATATAGCAGAGACTGTGCACGGCAACATAAGAGAGCTTGAGGGTATTTTAACAAACCTAATAACACAATCTGAGATCAAAAAAATAGTATTATCTCTCTCTGATGTTAAAAGTTATCTTAAAAACAACATAAAAGCTAAAAAATCTGTATCTATACCTGAAATAGTAAAAACTGTGGCTGATTATTATCATGTTAATGACGCTTTGATCTACAACAAAACCAGAAGAAAGGACATTATCAAACCGAGACAAATAATAATGTATATACTTCGTGAGGAGTATGATATCTCTTATCCTGTGATTGGGGATAAGCTTGGGGGCAGAGACCACACAACAGTGATCCACTCTTATGAGAAAATAAAAAAAGAGCTTGCAAAAGACCCTCATTTAGTAAAAGAGATTGACGATATACGCTCTATTATTGTTTAATAAAATCTGTGTATAAACTGTTCATAAAAAGTAAGAACTTTACAAGTTGCTATTTTGTGTTTTTGTATAGCTTTTGTTTGGTTTGGTTTTTAGTGTTTTATTTTTAATAACTATATAAAAAACGTTTTTATTGTTAGGTTTTTTAGTTATACACCTAAAACACAGATATATATTTAAATACAGTTTTCTTTTTTAATAATTAACATCTATAATAGAGATATGAAATTCACCTGCCAGGCATCAGAAATAAAAGAAAAAATACAAACTCTCGCCAGAGTCTCACAAAAAACAGGACTAGACCCTATATTTGAATGTGTGTATATAGAAAATGAAAACCATAATCTCACACTACGCTCAGCAAACACAGAGATAATAGCAGAACAAAATATACCAATAAAAGGTGAGATAAACGGATCATGTTTAGTTAATGCCTCATTGTTATCAAAAATACTTTCAAATATAGCTAAAAGCTCTGACGTTATAACTTTTGAAAAAATAGACAACGTTTTACGTATACAAAGTAACAAAAACCACACTGATGTGGATCTTTATAACGAGTCAATGTTTCCCAAGATACAAAATGGTGGCAGTAAAATATTAACAATACAAAAAGATGTATTTGTTGATGTTGTTAAAAATGTAGCATTCTGTGCAGCCACAACAGAGATAAAACCAGAAATAGCCAGTGTTTATTTGTATACAAAAGATGGACAACTATACAGCGCTGCAACAGACTCGTACAGACTGGCAGAAAAACATGTATTTTTTGAAACAGATAATCAATTAAATATATTAATACCTCAGAAAAACATAGGACAAATACTTTCTATTCTAGAGCAAGAAAAAGAAAATAATCTAGATATAATTAAAAACGGAGACCAGATAATATTTGAAACCAAAAACAGCTTTATATCCACAAGGTTAACAGACGGATCATTCCCAGACTATAAACAACTATTTCCAAAAGAGTTTATGTTTTCTTTTTCTGTTAGAAAAGAGGTTTTACAAAACGCTTTAGAGTTGTCTTCTATTATTAACAACCAAACACCAATATGTTCTATGGAATATAATCCAGAAAACCAAACAATACTAATATCTTCAGAAGAAAAAGGTGTTGGTCAAATGACAAAAGAAATACCTATAAAATCTGAACACAACGAAAGTTTAAAGGTTTTCTACAACAGTAATTATTTCCTAGAAGGTCTTTCAAAAATAAATTCAGAAAACATACTCTTAAAATATACAACAACAAACAGACCTTTATTTATTCAAAACGAAGAAGACAACACCTTTATATATCTTTTAATGCCTATAAATAGATAATGTTTGAAAAGTATTTTAATCTAATAAAGACTCACAAAGACAATAAAAAAGAAATAAAAGATTTTTTAGACGGGTTAGGTTTGGGTGTTGTTGGGTTTAATATAAACGGAGATGTTGTTGATTTTGTTTTCCCTTCATCTTTTAAATTAAAAATACAAAGCAAAAAGCAAGAAATTTTAGACTTTCTGAAATTAAAAAACCTGAAATCTAAAAACCTATAATATTCTCAGTCGTTGTGGGTGTATCAACAACAGGAACGAGGTCTCCTCCAAAAGGACAAGACTTACCCTGTGCCCATGTCTGTATAGGGGTATTCCAAAGATTATACTGTGAGTCGTTGTAACTCTGCACAGAACCATTTGATCCTATATCCCCAAGTATTGTATGTACTGGTTGTCCAGTACCACACCACATACCCCTAATGATAGGCAGGGCGTCAGAAGGTGTTGGTGTAGGTTTGTCAAAATACGATATAGGTGTCTCATTAAGGGCGACGCTCATAAACTTTTTCCAAATAGGAGCAACAACCATACCTGCAACCTTTTTGTCTATAGGCGTATTATCGTTATTACCAGCCCACATGCCCACAGCTAGGTCAGGAGTGTATCCAACAACCCAAACGTCCTTGTAGTCGTTTGTAGTACCTGTTTTAGCCGCCACAGGCCTGTCCGAGAAGTAGAGCGCGCTGTTCGCTCCAAAAGAAGGGATACGAGCGTTGTTGTCGGTCAAGACATCACTCAAAATATCTGTGTATTCTTTTGGCACCACATCTTTTTCTTGAGGTGTGTATTTTTCTAAAACATTACCACCCAAATCCTTAACTTCTAATATCATAGCTGGCGGATTATAAACACCATTGTTTGCAAAGACTGCGTATGTATTTGTTAGCTCGAGCAGTGTTACCTCACCACCACCAAGAACCAAAGATAAACCAAAACGAGAACTGTCACCCAAGGTTGTTATTCCCAGACTCTTTGCAAAGTTAATAGCATTCTGTACTCCGACTAAATATAAAGTTTTAACCGCAGGAATATTGAGAGACTGCTGCAGGGCTGAACGTAGAGATATTGGCCCACGATATTCTCCGTCATAATTGACCGGCATATAACATTTCTTTTTGTCCCCTCCAGACAGAGGATTACCATATGCATCACAATAGGTGCTGAACTGTGTTGGCAGGTCGAACAAAACAGTGTCGGGTGTTAGCCCCTTCATAAAAGCCAAGAGATAGACTATGGGTTTAAATGATGATCCTGGTTGGCGGAGAGCTGTCGCAATATTGTATTGTCCGTCTATGTCTTTGTCGAAATAGTCACGAGATCCGACGAGGCTGAGTATTTGCCCTGTTTTCGTGTCTATGGCAACCAATGCTGCGTTCTCGGCTTTGTATTTTTTCTCATTATCTAACGCCCCCTGTTTTACTATCTCCTCTGCATTTTTTTGTAAATTCCAGTCGAGAGTGCTAATTATTTTTAAACCACCATTCTCAACAACATCCTCGCCATATTTGTTTTCCAAATACTCACGCACCATAAATACAAAATGAAAAGCTTTACCATTACTATTTTCTTGTGGTTGGAATGTTATTCTTGTGTTTTTTGCCTCGGCGTACTCGGTGTCGTCTATCATGTTTAGTTCAAACATACGAGAAAGCACTAAGTTTTTTCTTTTCTCCAGCTCATCTAGATGTTTTCCATAAGGCGAATAGTATGACGGTGCCTGAGGCATGGCAGCGAGATATGCCGCCTCTACCAAGGTCACATCTTTTGCTGGCTTACCAAAATACGACTGAGAAGCCTCCTCAACCCCATATATAGACCCACCATACGGTGACTCATTCAGATACATTGTTAATATTGTGTCTTTGTCCAGCTGAGCATCCAGCTTTATTGCCAATACCCACTCTTTTATTTTTCTAGGTATGCTTTTTTCTCTTGTTAATAAGGCGTTTTTTACAACCTGTTGTGTTATTGTTGACCCACCTTGAGACTTTTCACCACTGGCTATATTTGCTAACACCGCGCGTATTATGGATTGGAGTCTGATACCATAATGTTCATAAAAATGTGAATCCTCTATTGCCACAGCCGCCTCTTTTATATTGTTGCTGATTTGGTCAGAAGACACAACACTACGTTTTATATTTTCGTGTATGTTGTACAAGACCACTTTTCCTGTGCGGTCATATATTTTTGTACTGTTTGCTATTTTTCTATTCTCAAAATCACTAAAATCAGGCAACTTGATGGTGGCAATCCAGACCACAAAAAATGCCGAAGCGATAAGAGCCAAACCAAAAAGTGCATATACAGACTCTTTTACTAGGTGCGAGACAAATCTGTTTCTCTTTGTGTGGTGTTTATGGGTGTTCATAGATATGATATAGTGTTGTTATGCCTAATACTATCACAGATGAAGCCAAGATTAAACAGCTCTTGTCAAGAGGTGTGGAGGAAATATTTGTAAAAGAAGATTTTGAAAAAGATTTACAAAGCGGTCGTGAGTTGCGTATAAAATTTGGGATAGACCCAACAGGACCAAAGATACATTTGGGTCGCGCGATACCAATACGAAAACTTCGTGAGTTTCAAAAATTGGGACACAAAATAGTTTTAATTATCGGGGATTTTACAGCGCAAATAGGTGATGCTAGCGACAAAACAGAAAAACGCCCAATGCTAACCCGTGCCGCGATAGACGAAAACCTCAAGGAC
Organism: uncultured Candidatus Saccharibacteria bacterium; assembly: GCA_964368915.1. GTDB lineage: Bacteria > Patescibacteriota > Minisyncoccia > Phycocordibacterales > UBA5272 > JAUPVO01. The sequence continues at coordinate 22,962 of CAYJDH010000001.1, read as the reverse complement.
TATAAGAGTCAAATAGGAAAAATATTGGATCTAGACAAGGTGGAGTTTGTTTATAACAATGACTGGCTATCAAAATTAACATTCCAAGATGTTACACAGTTGGCAGAGTGTTTCACTGTCCAACAGATGCTAGCAAGACGCAACTTTAAAGACAGATATGACGCAAACGTTGAGATATCTCTTCGTGAATTTCTATACCCACTCATGCAGGGTTACGACAGCTATGCCGTTAGGGCTGATGTGGAGATTGGTGGTTTTGATCAGCTTTTTAATCTAAAGGCCGGCAGGGTAATACAAGATTTTTTTGGAATGCCAAAGCAAAATATAATGAACCTACAAATGCTCGAGGGTATAGACGGGCGAAAGATGTCTACTAGTTGGGGCAATATCATAACCGTTGTGGATGAGCCGAACGACATGTTTGGGAAAATCATGTCTCTTCGTGATGAGTTGATTATCAAATACTTTAGACTTTGTACTGACATAGACGACGAGACTGTTTCTAAATACGAGGATGAGTTAAAAGATGGCGACAACAATCCGAGAGACATCAAGTTCATCTTGGCCGAAGAGATAGTAAAAATGTATCATAATGAAAAGTTAGCATCTCAAGCCAGACAGAATTTTATCGAAGTCTTCCAAAACAAAGGAATACCCGACAACATACCAGAGATAGAGGGGGTGGAGGGTGATACTTTTGCGGATCTGGCCATGAAGGCAAAACAGATTGAAAGCAAGGCGGAGTGGAAGAGATTGGTTGAAGATGGGGCTGTGTCTTTTGAAGACGAAACAAAAATAACCAACTATAAGGAGTTGGCAAAATCTAGTGTTATAAAAATTGGCAAGAAAAGATTCCTAAAAATTAAAATCTAGTACCAGTCTCTCGGATCGTCATGAGGAAAGGCGATATCTAGGTCGTCATCATCATCGCTAACCACCAATATTTCAACTTCTTCCACCTCTACAAACTCATCCCCGAGAGCCGCTTCTAAGGCGTCTGGGTTCATTGATTCTTCATTTGGTTCTTTTTCTTCCTCCATATTGCTTTTGATTCTTGATAAGATATCAAATTGTCTTCAAATATGCAAGTGCCGCGATGCCGCAAGCGATAGCATCATACTCATCATCTAGTCCAGTTTTGGTTTTGTGTTTGGTTAGCATCTTTACCATCTTTATAACCTCATCTTTTTTGGCCGCGCCAGATCCGGCTACGGCGAGCTTTATTTTTTGTGGAGTCATCTCTACTATTTTTATATTTTTCCTAACAGCTATCAACTTCACTGCCCCTTTTATCTCGGCCACATTTATAACACTCTTTGCATTTTTGTGCATGAAAACAGCCTCCATACAGAGTAGTGTGGGTTTGTACTCCGCTACAACTTTTTCAAACTCACCGATGACATACATCAATCGCCCTTCAAATGTCATTTTTTTATCACTACAAATACAGTCAGAATACAACACCTCCTCTTTACCTTTGTTTTTCCTAACAACAGACACACCAAATCTATCAAAACCAGGATCAACAGCAATGACTATACTATTTTCCGGCAACATGTTTTTTGCCTTGCTCGGTTAACATCCTACCTCTCGTGGTTTTTTCAATCAGTCCCATTTGCAACAGGTATGGCTCGATAACATCTTCCAATGTGTTGTCTTCTTCTGACAATGTTGCGGCTAATGTTGATAGTCCAACTGGACCACCGTCAAACTTATCCATCAGCGCTGACAAGTATTCGCGCTCACTGTGTCCCAGCCCGTGTTCGTCTATTTCCAACATCTCGAGTGCGGTTCGCACGGTGTCTAGGTTTAGTGGCACACCGCTGACCTCTGCATAGTCGCGAGCACGCTTGAGATAAAAGTTCGCGATGCGTGGTGTGTATCTACTACGTTTTGCTATTTCTAATGCTGCCTCCATATTTATATTTGCACCCAATGTCTCACTGCTACGCACGACTATTTTTGCGAGCTCCTCCAATGTGTAAAATTGCAATCTGTATGTACCACCTGAAAATCTAGAGCGGAGCGGTGACGATAACAGTGACACACGAGTAGTTGCCCCGACCAGAGTGAATGGGGGAATGTCTAACTGTATACTGCGTGCCGCAGGACCTTTGCCTATTATGATGTCGAGCACACCAGACTCCATGGCAGGGTATAACACCTCCTCTATTAATTTGTTCAGTCTGTGTATCTCGTCTATGAACAACACATCATGCGGTTGTAAATTGGTTAGTATCGCAGCGAGGTCGCCCACCTTTGTGAGAGTTGGACCAGATGTGATTTTAATATTTGTGTTCAGTGTTCTCGCTATGATGTGTGCGAGTGTTGTTTTGCCAAGTCCTGGTGGGCCGTATAACAATATATGCTCTGGCGGTGACCCACGAGCTAGAGCTGCCTCGAGCAACACCCCAACATTTTTCTTTATAACCTCTTGCCCAATATAATATTCAAATGAAGTGGGGCGTAACGTTGCATCCAGATGTTTTGCATCAGGAGAAGCAGACACATCGTCTATATTTTCGTCTTCTTTTTGGGTACTTGACATGAAGTTTAAATGTGTTATAATGGCTGGCAGTTAAGTTTCTAAATAGCTCACTAATCTTTAAGCAATCGGGTTTACCCATAATTCTAATACGGAGGACGTTTTGGTTCGGATAGCATTTGTTATCCTACTGCGGCTATCCTCATGTAGGAAATATTCTTCACCAAGGGGTTGTTTAAAGATTAATGAGCTTTTTATTTTTCGTATATATCCACAACTGTTTCCAGCTCTTCTAGTGAGGTGACCCCCTCTAGCATCTTTATTATACCATCTTCGCGCATGGTGGGTATGAGCTGAGATATTGCCACCTCGCGCAGTTCGCGCTCACCTTTTCCGGCTACTGCCGCCTCTTCTATTTCTCTTGTCATTTGTATAGCTTCAAATATTCCTATACGACCTTTGTAGCCATTGTGACATGCTTCACACCCATTAGGGTTTGCTGTTCCTATTTTATATATTTTTTGTGGCTGTATAGACACCTCCTTACCATCGGCCACCATATTACCCAATATGTCCGTTATGAGTTTTGATTCCTCTGTTGTTGTTTCTCTCTCCTCCTTACAATGTGTACAAAGTTTACGACACAGGCGCTGAGCCATCACCAGGCCTATTGATGATCCCAATGTTTTCGCATCAACTCCGAGGTCTATCATGCGGGGTATAGCTCCTGCGGCCGAGTTGGTGTGTAGGGTAGAGAGGACAATGTGACCAGTCAACGCCGCACTCGCTGCGACTTTTGCTGTGTCTTCGTCGCGTATCTCTCCCACCATTATAATATCTGGGTCCTGACGCAAAGCCGCACGCAAACCGAGGAGAAATGTATAGTCTTTTTTTGTGTCCACTTGTGTCTGTGTGATGCCGTCCATGTGATACTCTATCGGGTCCTCGATAGTGATAATTTTTTTCTCAGGTGTATAGGTTTTCTTTAGACACGCATACAAGGTTGTTGATTTACCTGACCCTGTTGGTCCAGTGTTTAGTATCATCCCATATGGTTTCTTTAGAGACCTCTCGAGCAACGAGAAAACTTTTGCATTCATACCAAGAGAATCAAAGCTAACGTTCGCCGCTTTTGGATCCAATATTCTCATCACATAGTTCTCGCCATAGTTTCCAGGTACCAGCGATACACGCACTTCTATTTTTGCGCCTTCAAACTCTATTTCAAATCTTCCATCTTGTGCTACTTTTTGAGTTGATAGTTTTAAACCAGAGAGCAGCTTGAGGCGACTATTAACCAGATTAAAAGTTTTTATATCTGTAAAGAAAATGTCTTGCAACATACCGTCTATACGATATCTGACTTTTACAGCGTCATCCTCTGGCTCTATATGTATATCACTCACCCCAAAATGTATAGCTCCAACCAGGGTCATCTCGATTATTTTTGAGACCCTTTCTCTATTTTCATTCATCACAACCTTTTCCAGTCTAGTTCTAAATTCCGGCAGGGTGGTGATGTCCTGGAGTAACTCCTTTAAATGTGACTCGTTGAGGTCGACCAGTCCACGTTCTACTGTTGTCTCCGAGTCCAAGTCTTTGTATCTCTGTTGCACTCTTTTGATTGATGTTTTTGAGGCGACATATATTATTGGTTTCTCATCTCTCGTCGACACACTCGCCAAGTATTGCACCACATCATCACGAGTGGGGTCCTTTATCGCCACATGCATTTGTCTGCCAACCAGGCGGAACGGTACCAGGTCATATTTTTCAGATTCAGCCACCGGGACTTTTGCTAAGGCATCCAGCTCAGGGCTTTTGATACGCAGGTCCACATAGGGGAGTCCAGATTGTTGAGCTAGGTACTCAGCCTCGCGCTCCTCGTCATCACTAGCCAGTTTGTCTAGGCTGGTTTTGATTTTTAATTCCGCGACATCGTTTAACATAATCAAATTATATACTATTTAAAACTCTAGAGGCGTCAGCTCTCTACACCCTTGACAATATTTTGTTTTCATTTAGAATGCGTTTGGGAATATCGCGGCATCCCGCCGCATAACTATCGTGAGGTTTCCATGAAAAAGCTCCTTCTTGCTGCCGTTTTGGTGGCTGTTTCTTGTACGGCCTCGGCCGACTTTGTGCAGGACAAAAAAATGTCCGCACCAATCGGGCTCGCGGTGCCGTTCGAACACAAAGACGCCCTGTTTTTTGGTTTACTTGTGGCGGATATCCAGTTTCCCTACGGCGATGAGCCGGTCCGGATCATCAACGGCCCCAATGGGCCTGAGTGTGAGAAGGGACAACTGATGATTGCCCCAGGCCGCCGGCTTAGCTGTAGCCAAGGCAACATCCTCGTGCTCGGTTTGAAAAAACTCCTTCCGGAACCCAAATAGAAACAGGGTTGTCCGGAAAAAAGGCCTGTAGCAGCAGGCCTTTTTCTTATTGACGGTTAATTTGCTGTACTTGACAAACACAGCGAATAGTGTATACTGTGTCTAGTCTCGAAACTCGCTCAATTCTATAGGAGAAAGAGCAATGTACACTAAAATCCTCGTCGCGATCGCCGCGATCGCGACACTGGCTCTGATGGGCTGTGACAACCGTCACTATGTTCGGCAACAGCCAGTCGTTTACGCTCCAACCGCAGGAGTGGTAGTACCCTGCGCCCCAGGGTCAGTTGCTGTTGGTCGGAACCCGAACGGCAGCTTTGTCTGCCAGTTGCAAAATAACAATGGTTGCGTTCAGACTGTTTACGGTTCGCATTGTGGCGGGCCTAACTATCGCTATCAGTCGCCGGCGATCCCACCACGCATGCCACGCATGTCGACAGACGGCGGCGAAAATGACACTGATGTCCCGATGATAATCGAGACATAGCGCAGAATTCGAGGCTTTGAACCAACCGGATTCGGACGTGCCCCCTCACGCGACTCCGCAGGCCTCGATACTTCACGCCAGGACAATCCCTCACAGGACCCTGGCTTTTTTTATTCTATTTTCATATTAAAAAGTAACATTTACACCCCTTGGTCTAGTCTTGACAAGTTGATAAAAAGGTGTATACTTGAATACAGAGGTTTTGAGAAATAATCTTTATTCATAAGGGTAATTTACAAAACTTTCTTTTTTTAAAATTTTGCGGTGAGATAATATCAAAAATCCGCACGGAGAAAACATGGTTACGGAAGTAGACCCTGTAGCAAAAGCTCTGTCTGCAAAGACGGTAGCAACGGCAACCAAAGCGGTGGAGGATCTCACATTCTCCTACTACATGCCAAAGCATTTTTGGCCACTTGTGGCTCTCGGAGCCGTATTGATCCTGATCATTGCTGGAAATGTCTGGAAATGGTCAACAGAGGAAGCAATTACTTCCGCCCATAAGTCCGGCGTCCAAGCTGGCGTCGAAAAACAGGAAAAAATTGAGGAAGTAAAGGCCGCCAACGCGCAGCGCAAGGCTATGCAGGATGAGCTGCACGAGGCTCTTAAGCGACTTAGTGCTGCCGGAGGTGGGCGCCAGTCTGTTCTCAAGGATGTCGAGGTGACTGCAAAAAAGCTGTAGCGCCTGAGGATGAGGTGGCGGAGAAAAAATTTCCACCACCAAAAGACTCAGGCGCATCGCCGAAGGGGGACGTAAAGGCATCTACGAAAACTCCGACGCAACCAACAGCAGAAATCGCTAAAAAAGCTGACTGCCACAAGGTGCCGAGTGGTTTTCAGCAGGGAAGTTTCAAAAACCTTGGACAGTGCGCCACTTAGCGCAGACTGCCAAAATATAGGGTGTGCGAGCGATCGCATACCCTATTTTTCTATATAAAATAAGGGTTAAACACCTTGACAAATGCTGTAAATAGTGTATACTGTTTACAGGCGTTCAGGAGTTAAAAACCTGAACAAAATCAGTTCACAGTACAATCACATTGGAGTTCACATGAAGAAATTCATCGCCACGATCGCAAGCGTAATCACACTGTTCTCTGTAGCTGCACACGCAGCCGCAGTTCAAGACTGCCGTCACGATGTGGCGCCGGTGGAAATCGGCCGCTACGCAGCCGATCAAAAGAACAACGTAGTAGTGTCGGAGGAAGTGATTCCTGTCGGCTCTACCGTTACCATGTCCTATCGTGTCGGTGACGACATGATAGGTTGGGTAACTTGCCGGACCACAAAGGTTCGTAAACATGCCACTGTCAAAGGTGGAGAGGTTTACGACATCGGTTGCGGTAATGTTGTCCGCAAGGTTGAAAAAGCTGGCGTCGTTCGTAAAGAAGAACCGGCGACCAATCTCGACATTCAACGTCCTGTTTGCGACGGAAAGTGCCAACTTGAAAAAGTTTGCGCCACTGACAACGGGACATTGGTTGCCACCGAAGTCGGCCTGGTCTGCAAGTTGCCAAAGCTCACCATGACATTTGAACAGGAGGTGGAGACCTCCGGTAAAGTAACGTGGACAGACAAGGGTTGGACAGGCGAAAAGCATACAGTCCCAGGACCAAAGCTCGACGTCGCCATCGGCAAAACCGAAGTAAACATTTCGAAAGAGATGTGCTACACACAGGGATGTGCCTGGAAACAACAGGCCACATTTCGTAGCGAGGTAAAGGCCAAGATTTGCGGCATCGTCGTGGGGAATGTCGGTCCAAAAGATCGCCTTCTCTGGTTGGCTACTGACGAAAAGTCTGGCAACCTGCAAATCACAGAGCTGCTTGACGAAGACATGAACGCTGACGGAACGGTCAACAAGACAACCCTCGGCACAAAGTTGGCCAACAAAACCGTTAAATCAATGCTGACCAACCGCAAGGTGTCGGCGAGCTGCGATACAGATCAGGAGTTCGTGGAAAAACAAGTTTGGCACCATGTGGTGAAATACTTCAATTTCCCGAACGCTTGCATCATCGCCGGACGCACACAAGGTCCGCGCAAATAGGGCAAGCGTACAAAGCCCACAACCCGGAGTAGCTACATGCTTTCCGGGTTTTTTTATGCTAAAAATTATAGACAAAACTGTGGATAACTTGACAAAGTGGGTATTTATGTGATAGTATGTATTTAACTTAAAAAAGTATAAGTAAACAATATGAAAAACAACCTTATTAAAACAATTAAAAATATCTCAACAGTTTTGTTCGTCTTGGCCTTTTTCTTTTCTGTAACAAACATATCTCTAGCTGAGTGTGACGAGATGGGGTTCTGTTGGGACGACGCTACCACTGTTCCAACAAATACTTACACAGATCCAAATATAGACTACGCATGGAATGACTGTATTAGTTACGGCTTTTGTGGCAACTCGAATAACTCAAGTTACGGGTCTTATTATGACAATACAGGTTTTTCATATACAAACGGAACAACTGTTCCAACAAACACTTATACAGATCCAAATATAGACTACGCATGGAATGACTGTGTTTCTATTGGTAATTGTTCCAATTCAATATGGGTTCCACCACAAACCAATAACTATTGGAGCAATCCAGAGCCGACACTTACTGTGACTCCAAACACTTGGAACACACAGACTATACCTAACACGTATATACCAGCAAATACATATACCGGATACACTGGATACACAACACCGAATACATACTATATAGCTCCAACGACATACCCTACATGGATAAACCCAGGCTATCCAGATCTAACAATAAGACCAGCGCCGACATACACGACACCGAGTTATAATTGGAACACCAGTACAAATACTAACACCAACAGCACATATGCTCCTGTTTGGAATTACAACACTAATACAAATACGAACACAAATATTAACAATACTTGTGCAGGGCAAAACAATTGTAATACAAACACAAACACGACATTTACAACTGTAAACAATAACACCACTACAGGTAGTTACAATACATATACACAACCAACATACACACAACCAACACCAGTGTGTACAAACGGAGCAACAAATTATCCTGGATGTAATATCTGTCCAACTGGCCTCGTGTATACAAATGGTCATTGTGTTACAAATGTAGTAACAAACAATTGTCCTACAAACTATTATTGGAATGGTACAAGCTGTGTGCCTCAGACAAAAACTTGTCCAAACGGTCAGACTGTTAGCATTTGGGATGTATGTCCAAATCAAACACAAACATGTTGGAACGGTACAGTTATACCAGTAACGTCAGTTTGTCCAAGTCAATACAAAATCTGTCCAAACGGTACAACAGTATTGATATCACAACAGTGTTACAAGACTTGTCCAAACGGTACAACAGTACTGGACACACAGGCTTGTTATAGAGTTTGTCCAAATGGGACAACTATCCCAGATACACAAATCTGTCCAACATATAACAACTATCCAACAGTTGACATCAACATCAACCCGAGCATAGTAAATCGTGGAGAGAGTGCTGTACTGACATGGACAAGCCAAAACGCAACATATTGTACAGCCTCAAATGGATGGAGCGGCAATGTGAATTTACAGGGGTCAATGAATAGATCAAATCTACTCGACACAACAACATATACTATTACTTGTTATAACGCCCAAGGCCAATCAGCAACAGACAGCACAACAGTAACAGTGCGTCAGAACTTGCCATCTAGTCACAGAGTTGTAACAACAGCGGTGACACAGATAACAAAGACAAGCGCTAGATGTAACGGTGTAGGTATCATATCAAATGGAGTATATTCAAATGGATGGTTCGAATACGGTGAGACTCGCGACCTGGGACGCGTAACAAACAGTGCGTCTATTGGTAACTTGCCATCTTCACCATTTGGTAACCAGATAACAGGACTCAAGGCTAATACTACATATTATTGTAGAGCTGTGATGAGCAATGCCAACGGAACATACAGGGGTGAGATAATATCATTCCGTACTACTGGTGACACTATAACCTATATACCAGTAACACCGAGCAATCCAAAGACTCCAACAAAGCCTATTATCTGTACAGATGATACAGGTGCAAAAGAGTCTCTATCTGAGGGAGAGAAATTAATGTCTATCACCCTGGAGAAAAAGTCAGGTCTGGTAGCGTTAGGAGAGGTGGTAGAGTATCGTGCTCACTATCTAAATACAAGCAAGATCAAACTTACAAATGCAACTATCAAGATGGTGCTGCCTAGCGAGATGACATATGTTAGCAGCAACAGAGGTATATACGATGAGAGCAACAACACAGTGGTTGCAAATCTAGATACTGTAGGGGCTGGTATGTCAGACGATCTGATTGTAAAGGTAAAAGTAAAAGACAGCGCATCTGTAAACAAGTCTGCTGTTATCAGTACATACATATCTTATGACGCATTAGATAGCAAGGGTTCACCTATTAGAGACGAGAACACTGCATATATAGTTAGCACTATAGCAGCAGCTCAAGATGAGGCTAAAAATAATACAGAGGTAACAAAGACAGACGTAAAGACTGATAACGAAAGATCTTTCCTACCTAATACTGTATTAGAGTGGTTAGCGATAATAGCTCTGATACTGGTTCTCATTGTTCTCGGTAGATCTATATATACTGGGATAAAAGGCGAGGCGCACAAGGGTCATCACTAAGATAATCCAAAACTCCAACAACAAAAAGCCTTAAAGAGTAATAAAAACGGCCGCCCCGAAAGGGGCGGCTGTTTTGTGTTAAAATGTATAGATGAAATTAAAAGGTGTAAAGTTGGAACATTTAGACCAAGTCGCAACGGCGATAGTGGACAGTCTGAATGAAACAAAGACCTCAAAAATAATACATTTAGTTGGTGACCTCGGCGCCGGCAAGACAACCTTGGTCAAAAGCATAGCAAAGGCACTCGGCATCACAGCGTCTGTCCAGAGCCCAACTTTTGTTTTTATGCGTGAGTACGAAGCCAAACACAAATCAATAAAAAAACTTTATCATATAGACGCTTATAGATTTGAAAACAAAGACGAAGGCAGAGTTCTCGAGTTGGACAAAATACAAAATAAAAACACCCTCACAATAATCGAGTGGCCAGAAAAAATGCACGCAGGAGATCCTGACATTGTCCTCACATTGAAACATAAAAATGAAAACGAGAGAGATATAGATGTAAAACACATAGCAAAGAAATCAAATGTTAAACAAAAATAAAAAGAGAATAATATTGATTGATAGTCATGCACTGTTGCATCGGGCATATCATGCTATGAGCGGATTCTCAACTCGTGATGGCAGGCCAACTGGGGCCTTGTTTGGATTTGTGCGAATGATATTCAACGGTGTAAAAGACGTCGATCCACAATATGTGGTGGCTTGTTATGATTTACCAAAACCCACATTCAGACACATTGCATACGAGAATTATAAGGGCACACGCAAAAGCACAGATGACGATTTGAAAAGTCAGATAATTGAAAGCAAAAGATTTTGTGAGGCTCTAGGTATACCGATAATAGAATTGGAGGGGTTCGAAGCTGATGATTTATTGGGCACCCTCTCGAGACAATTTGATCCAAAGGAATATGATGTGGTGATAGTTAGTGGTGATATGGATGTGATGCAGCTCGTGAATAAAAACGTCTTTGTATACACTATGAAAAAAGGTATAGAGACAGCATTTTTCGATGAGGCTGCAGTAATAGCCAGATACGGCATAAAGCCAACACAGATACCAGACTATAAGGGTCTGGCGGGAGATGCGGGGGACAATATAATGGGAGTGGACGGAATAGGGGAAAAGACAGCCATCAAGCTTGTGAATGCTTTTGATAGTATTGAAAACTTATATAAACAAATTAAAAAAGACGAGAGCAAAGTCTTGGAATATATATCTCCTCGAATACTTGAGAAGTTAAAAACTAATGCCGAGGAGGCGGAGTTCTCAAAAACCCTCGCTACTATCAGGCTAGACGCAGAGGTAAAACCAGATCTAAATCATCATTGGCCAGAATGTGTAGATATAAAAAAGTATCAATCGCTATGTGATGAGTATGAACTCCGAAGTCTTCGCAATTATTTTGACTATTTTGAAATGGAAAAAGAAGGTAAAAGTCTGGATGATATAGAGCAAGAAAAAGAAGATAATAAAGTTGTCATATCAGATGAGGAGCTGGAGGAGTTGCAAAGTATGGCCATACTGCTCAACTCAGAACAAATCAAACCAACATTCGAAGAGATACAAACCACACATCAAATAGTTGGCGGTTATGATGAAACCAAAAAAACCTTGTTAGAAAAAATAGACGAGGCTGGACTGACCGACTATTACAACAACACAGAGTTGCCAATACTAGAGATAATCAGACACATGGGACAATCTGGCATGTGTGTAGACATGAAGGCGTTGGATGAGCAGCTCAAAAATTTTGAAAAAAGAATAAAAGATTTTGAACAAAAGATATATACATTAGCAGGCAGAGAGTTTTTGATCTCGAGCCCAAAACAACTTGGTGAAGTCCTTTACGATGAGATGGGTCTCGGACAAAAAATTAAAAAGACAGCCACAGGTAAACGCAGCACAAATGTAGAAATGCTAAACAGTATGCGCGAGGAACATGAGATAATAGATCTGATACTCAGTTGGCGTGAAGTGACCAAGCTATACAGCACATATTTACATCCTCTCGCTGGATTTGTGGGGGATGATGGACGTATACACCCACATTTTTTGCAGACAGGTGCATCCACGGGCAGATTTAGTTGTGAGAATCCAAACATGCAGAACTTGCCAGTAAAGAGCGAGTATTCTGAGGCCATTAGAAATATATTTGTAGCAGACAAGGGTTGTAAATTGATATCTCTCGACTATTCACAGATAGATCTGCGCGCTGCGGCCATACTTTCCCATGATGAGAACTTAATAGATATATTTAAAAGAAATCAGGACGTACATCTTGGTGTGGCTGCGAGAACTCTTCACAAAAAAGAAGAAGAGGTAACAAAAGAGGAGAGAAGAAAAGCAAAAGCAATAAATTTCGGGATACTTTATGGCATGGGTGTGAATGCTTTAAAAGAGTCCATGGGGGTGGATAGGGCTGAGGCGCAGGAGTTCTATGATACTTACAAGTCTACATTCATAACATTGATGAGCTATTTAGAAAGGGTTAAGGCTGACGCCACAAAAACGGGGCACACAGTCACACTTTTCGGTCGTCCGCGTCACATACCATTGCTCCGATCAAAGATCCCATTCATGAGATCCCAAGGTGAACGTATAGCTATAAATGCACCGATACAAGGGACTAGTGCTGATATTATCAAGCTCGGAATGATAGATGTTTATAGAGACTTGGAAAAGTACTTTAAAAACGGAGACCTCAAAATGCAATTGCAAATACATGATGAGTTGGTATTTGAAGCAAAAGAGGCTGTCGCCGCAGAGTTGTCAGAGAAAATAAAGACAATAATGCAAAATGTTTTAGAAAAAAGAGGGATAAATATTATACCGTTACAGGTTAGTTGTGATATCGGGGATAAGCTGGGGAAACTATGATATATATAAGAGTTGGGACAAATTTAAAAGAGAGAATCAAGGGGGATAAAATATTCTCGGGTACAACTCGTGTCCTGAGGGCTGGTGAAATAGAAAGCCTAAAACAATATTTACAAGTAGATATGTTTGGGAATAGAGAGGTGATACGCATCGAAGAGTGGCAAGGTGAAAAAGAAAGAGAGACTCTGTACGGATATTTGAAAGAAATGCAAAAGTCAGAAAATATGTTTTTGATAGACGAGACACAGATATTGCCGGCAACATTGAAAAAGCTTTCAACTTTTGCTGAAAAAGTCTTTGATTGTCAGGAAGAAAAGGAAAAAGTGGATCCGTTTGTGTTGGCTACGTTAATACAAAACAAAGACAAACGTGGAGCCTGGATAGAGCTACAAAGAATAAAAGGTCTGATGCCGGCGGAAGAGTTGCAAGGGGTGTTGTATTGGAAAATGAAAACAATGAGAAACAAACAGGGGATGTTTGAACTTATTAATATGCGCCACGAGGCACATGAGGGGAAAGGTGATTTGTATGATGACCTAGAGAAGCTTATACTAAAAATATGAGATATCTCTTTTATTTTTTTGTAGGATTTTGGGTGCTGTGGATAATCTGGTATTTAGGTGGTGGGCCATTAAGAGATGATAAATCAAAGGCTTTTATAACCCCAAGTGAGTCCGGGTTCGAGTACGCTACGACTATCCCCAGTATTAGCCTCTAGTATATTTTAAACATAGGTGCTACACTTTTTGTAAAGGTGCTTTGAATTCCGTATTTTCTTATCAAAGCAAAATCTAATCCAAAATTAATGTCTTTAAAATCTTTGAAGAGAACCAGTATTTTTGCTGGCCTTTCTCTCGCACTGTTTTCACAATTTGCAATGGCGGTGTCTATCACTCCTACATTAGCAAATGCTATGGTTAACAGAGCCTATCCAATAACCAATCTAGTCACCTCGGGTGTCTCTCCATATGTTGTTACAGTTGCTGGCGTCCCAGCTGGTATGACTGTGTCAGCTGATGGATTCATATCTGGCACACCTACAACTGTTGGCACATATACATTAAACGTGTCTGCTACAGACTCTACTAATGCTTCTGTGTCTGGAGATATCTCTATAACAGTAGACCCGGAGCCTGTGGTATCTGGTGCTGGTATCGTTACGGGTACAGGGTTCAACTCTATTGTCGTTAACGGTGGTCTAGTCCCTACAAATGTTAATATTTCTATCTCAGACGATACGGTTATTGATTTTCTGAATGGAACAACATATTTTACTCTTGCGGGAAAATTTATAACATACACCGGAACAGTTGATGCTCTAGGTGTTGTTCACGCTACTAACATTGTTGTTGATGTTGCTCCTCCTGCTGTGACATTCATAGCCTCTTTGTTAAACGGAAAAGTTGGTGTTGCTTATACATCTATTAGCCTTATGGCTACAGGTATAGCTCCACATTCTGTCACTGCGACAGGGGTACCGGCTGGCATGGTGATATCTTCTACAGGTATCCTGTCTGGTACACCGACAGCCACAGGAACGTACAATATAGCTTTGTCAGCTAGGGATTCTGCTGGCACTCTCGGAACTGGTACGATATCAATCACAATTGATCCAGCCGATGTTGTAACACCTCCATCTGTGTGTGGTAATGATGACGATGATGACTATCATCAAGGTCATGGTAACAATGGAAACCATTATGGTTGGTGGAACGGGTATGGTCATAGAGACAATGACCAAAATCACAATGGACGTCACAGAGGTCAAGGTGGGAATCAAACACAAACACAGAATGTTGAGGGTGAGGGCAAAATAACAGCCGTCACGTCAACAGCCATAACTGTTAAAAATATTCTCATCAGAGTAACAGATGAGACAGAAATAGATCTAAAGAAAAATGTTACAGCTTTAAAAGTTGGTATGAAGGTTGAATACGAAGGCGTAAAAAACGCTGATGGATCAATCACTGCCTGCGAAATAGAGCAAGACTAAGTATAAGTTTCTAAAAACTAAATAGTTCAGAGTACAAATCAAAAGCCCCTCGCGGGGCTTTTGATTTTCTTTACGTTTGTGTGTCCCCAGCTGGATTCGAACCAGCGACCATCTGCTTAAAAGGCAGTTGCTCTACCGACTGAGCTATAGGGACGTTGAACAGAATATTAACATATTTCTTTATTATTGTCATTTACCAGTTTGACAAATGCTATATAAAGAGTAGAATTTTAATTAGAAATGTTCTGGAGGAGACCCCGTCAGAAACATTCCGTTCCCCGGCCTCAAAGAGCCGTTGATTCTACAAGTGTTCACTCAAAAACTCAATGCAGAGGAGTCAAATCTAACTATGAATACGTTCAAGCAAAAGGCCCTGTTATCCGCTCTGGCGGGTGCTGGCGCCCTCGCTATGGCAGGTGCCGCCAACGCCGTTTACATCAACGGTGATGGCCTTGGTCAAGCGCTGGTCTATCCGTACTACACGGTTCGCGCCGGTACCAATACCCTTCTGTCAGTCGTTAACACGACCGACAATCCGAAGGCTGTGAAGATTGAAGGCAAGAACTCGCAAGAGGTGCCCGACTTCAACTTGTTCCTCTCGCCGAAAGACGTGTGGACCGCTGCTGTCGTCAACGTTGAGCCAGAGACTGTCGGCACCGACTACACAGTGATGCCCGCAGTCGCCCTGGTGACATCCGATCCTGATTGCAGCAATGCCGAGACCTTGGTCACTGCGGCTGTGCCCATGACGAAACTCGATCGTATCCGTGAAGGATACGTCGAGCTGATCGAAATGGCGCAAAACAAGGCGACACAAGCAACCCGCATGCTCGCTCATCATGAGCGACCTATCATCCGACTGACCTAAACCAGGGCAGTCGGCGAAAAAGCCCCGACTTGTTCGGGGCGTTTTTTATTTCTGGCAAATAGGGCAGAAGACTGTGGTGCGGCCGGCGATGGTGGACTTTTCTAAGATGTTTTTACAGACTACACATTTTTCTCCAGCTCTGCCATATACCTTGTGCTCGCGAGCAAAGTTGCCACGGCTGCCATCGGCGAGCAGATAGTCAGATATAGATGAGCCACCAAGATCTATAGCGCGCTGCAAGATTTTGATAATATTTTTGTGTATTAGTTTTGCTTCTGCATCGGTGAGTGTCTTACAATTCCTGCCAGGCAAAACTTTTGAGGCAAAGCACACCTCATCTGCATATATGTTGCCGCAACCTACAACTACCGATTGCTCAAGGAGCACTGTTTTTAATGCTTTATTTTTCTTTTTTATTTCATCTCTAAAATATGTAAATGTAAAAGCTGGATCAAAAGGCTCTAGTCCTATTTTTGAAAAATGTTTTGCATCTACTGCTGCGTCTATACTTTTATAATACAAAACATAGCCAAATTTGCGCACGTCATTATAATAAAGAGTCCCACTGTCGAGTGTGAATATTATATGTGTATGTTTGTGGGGGAGGGTCTGCCTATACGACTCCTCTATTGGGTGTCCACCCGTCACTATATTATTTCTTACTGTATTTTCTGGGCTTCGAAGCTTTAGCGTAGGAGGCTCGTACACCAATTGCCCTGTCATTTTTAGATGTACCAATATTATTTCTTTTGTGTCGAGCTCAATAAAAATATTTTTAGCACGTCTTTTCACTGACAATATTTTCTTGTCTTTTAAATTGTCCACAAACTCAATATTTTTCTTTTTATTTATAGACCTCTTTGTGCCTGACCCACTCACTAGTTTTCCATTTCTTATCTCTATGTTTTTTATCGTTCTAGACTTTAAAACTTTTTCTAATCCGGTACGCAACGACTCTACCTCTGGTAACTCAGGCATATTAAAAAGATTATACCGTTGTTGCTAAAAACTTTTCTATTTCCTCTCTCGCCACCCTCGAGTCACTCCAAATTTCTCTCTCACCATTGGCACGCATGATATATGGATCAGTACCTTTGCCTGTTATCAGTACAGTGTCACCAGTTTTTGCTTTTGATATTGCGAGCCTGATTGCTGATCTGCGATCTGCTTCTATTATTGGATCTTGAGTTGTGACCCCGCTCGCCACGTCGTTAATTATCTCATCAACATCATCATCATAAGGGTCCTCGTCGGTAACTATCACCGTGTCGCAATATTTGTCAGCCAATGCGCCTAGTATCGGGCGCTTGGCCTTGTCTCTACCACCACCACATGACCCGATAACGGCTATTTTGCTGCCTTTGTATGTCTTGTATAATTTTTCTAGGCTGTCTGCGGTGTGTGCATAGTCAACAACGACTTTAAAATCCTGACCAGCATTTATCTCCTCTACGCGTCCTGGTATATGTGTCAGATGTGCCAAGGCATTTGTTATGTTGTCTTCTGATACACCTATACTGCGCGCAAAAGTTGCCGCAGCCAAAGCGTTAACTTTGTTGAATTCTCCAGGTATATTGATTTTAATTTTCTTGGCGTCTTTTTCAAAATAGGGTATATTTTGGTCTACGTTATATATTAAAAAGTGTGGTCCATGTTTGTCGTCGGCGTTGGCTATGACTTTTGTATTTTGTTTCCAGCTGCGAGCTACAGCACGAGCCAGACCTAGCTTCGCATCACGATACTTTTCAAATGACCCATGAGACTCGATATGTTCTGGTGTTAGATTTGTAAATATCAGAGTGTTGAGTGATGTGAATGCGTGACGCCACATTTTAGCTCCCTCACTAGTCATCTCAACTATTGCATATTGGCAACCAGCATCTACAGATTCACGGAGGAACTTTTGCACGAAAAATCTCCCAGGCATTGTCATCTTGTACATATTTGGCTTGTTGTGGTCAGCTATTTTAAAACGAATAGTAGACAGTATTGCGGTCTTGTACCCAGCTTCTTCTAATATCGCATTCACAAACTCTGTCGTGGTTGATTTACCTTTTGTTCCTGTCACCGCTATTACATGTATATCTCTTGCTGGGTATCTGTATATGATTGCTCCGACCAAAGCTAGGACAAAGTGATATGCCGGTTGGAAAAACTTATAGACTTTTCTAGGGACGAGTTTTTCTATTTTGCGTAAAGCTTTTTCAATGTGTGAGTTCATGATTCTATTTTACTTTGTCTTTGATAAAATTTGAAGAGCTTGGCGTATGATGTCATTCATAGACAATGTCTTGTCTATTTTTCCTATCACAGTTGCTATGTCTTTCGAAGAGTATCCGAGTGTCTCGAGGGCTAGGCGTGCATCATGCGAATTCTCACTCTCATCACTTGCCATCTCATCAACTGAGAATGAGTTCTTTAGTTCTATTATTATCTTCTCAATAGTTTTTCTACCAACGCCAGGAACTTTTGGAAACATGTCAGCATTGCCAGAGCCAACTGCGCGCACTATGGTGCTGGGCGTAGCAACAGACAATATATTAAGAGCTGACTTTGGGCCAACACCAGACACACTGATTAACTTTCTAAAAAGCTGCCTCTCTTTTTCTTCGAAAAATCCAAACAGAGTGAACTGATCCTCGCGAACATGTGTATGTATGTATAGCTCCAGACTTTGAGACGTTTTGAGTGTTATCAGGCTAGAGAGGGGGAGCAGTATCTCGTACCCAACGTTTTGATTTTCCAAGATTATCTTGTCGCTTTCTATGAGTTTGATTTGTCCCGCGAGATATCCTATCATCCTTTGATTATAACATAAAAGTGTGGTATTATGCCTCTCATATGGCAATTACCAAATCAGCAAAAAAGGCTCTCCGCGTTAGCGATCGCAAAAAGGTTATCAATGACCGTTTGTCGAAAACTATGAAGGAGGCTGTTAAAACAGTGCGTGCAAAGGTTGCAAAGAGCGACTCGAGTGCGAAAGACAACCTTTCTGCAGCTTTTAAAGCGTTAGACAAAGCAGCAAAGAGAGGAACAATCAAAAAGGGGACTGCAGACCGTAAAAAGTCTCGTCTAGCAAAAGCAATCGCAAAGGTTTCAAAGTAAAAGTAAGTAACACCAAAGAGCCGCGCCTACGGCGCGGCTCTGGATTAGCTCTCGTAGTTCAATGGATAGAATATGGGTTTGCGGTACCCACGATGTAGGTTCGATTCCTACCGAGAGCACTTGAAATATTGCGTAACAGTTGAAATACCAAAAGGGTCAGATAGACGTATCCACATGTCTTATGATAACTCCGGTTTTGTAGATCTAGGTCCAATTAAAGACCAGATCCCTGTGAACGGAGGGGTAATGCCTGTTTGTTACGGATATATAAACGATACAATCAATAGCGAGGAGAAGGATAATGTGGATGCGATAATCTTATCGTCAGAGATTTACAATACAGGGGATGTCGTCGAGGTTAGTGTGATAGGGATGCTCAAAAGAAAAGATGGGGATCATAAAGTAATTGTTGTCGATAATTCTGTCGGTATAGAAAATTTCACGGAAATCGAAGCGCAAGAAAAAGATTTAATATTAAAATATTTTGGATATAAATCAGAAATTATTTCTATTGCAACGAAAGAGAAGGCGCTTGATTACGTGCAAAGCTGTTTAATTTAAAAACTTTTTAGAACCACGGTACCATTGCGTTAGTTTTTGATTTGTATTCCTGCCAGGATTTGCGGATGTTTTCGTCAGGACTTTCATCCCATCTTTTTTCTAACATAGGAACACCAGAGACAAATCGGAGTAAGTAAGTAATAAGTAGAGGTGATACGATTAGCCACCATCGCTCAGGCGTGAATGTTGCTATGAATATACCCCACCACATTGTTGCCTCACCAAAATAGTTTGGATGTCTGGTGTGTCGCCATAGACCGCTCGTCATGATGCCTCGCTTTCCAGTTTCTATGTTACTTTTGATAAATGTGTCTAATTGATAGTCACCGATCGCCTCAAATAGGAATCCAAACACCCAAACGGCCACACCGATATAAAAGTACTTTGTCTCACCAGCAAACAGCACAACGGGGGAGACGATGACAGCTGCGATGACGGCCTGCAAGATGAATACCTGGAGCAGGCTGCGTGTATAAAAATATGTCTTACCATTTTTCATCCATAACGCCCGCCAAGCAGCATATCTAAAGTCCTCTGGTTTGCCAGCATTTTTCATATATATTCTGTATGACAATCTGATGCCCCAAATGAGAACTAGGTATGTCACTATTACTTTTTGTGTTGAAACGTTCTCATTTAAAAATAGAGATGAGATCGCCGCCGCCATAAATCCATATGAATAACATATGTCAGCAATAGAATTATCCTTTTTAAATATGGCGAAAATGAAAACAACAATAGCCACTAAAAATACTAGTACAAATGAAAACATGAATATAGTATACTATGAGGTATATGGAACAGAGTCCAAGATTAAACTCTAAAATAGAGGCTGGTGGAAAAGAAGAAAGCAAACTCGTTGCCGTGAAGGGGATGCCAGAAAGTTTCCATGCGTCACCAGAAATAAAATCAATTATTGGTAAGTATTATAAAACATCTAAACCTGACAAAATTGTTCTCGAGGTAGAAAGAAAAGATGGCAACGTGAGAGTTTTTACTTTGAAATTACCTCAAGATATCATAGCTATACCATCGCCGTTACTGAGAGAGATATTCCCAAGGTTTAATGAGAACGGTATAGATGTTATGTATTCTTTGGTTGGAGATGCCATTAAAAAGGAGTTTTCTTTACCGTAAATCAAGACTGGAAAAATACACAATAGCGTGTTAGAATACTAAGCTATAAGGAAGTGTGGCCGAGTGGTTTAAGGCACCTGTCTTGAAAACAGACGACTGTCAAAGGTCCGTGAGTTCGAATCTCACCACTTCCGCAATCACAAAACAAATCTGCTAAATGCAGATTTGTTTTGGAATATTGTGGGTGTCTGTTGAGATGAGAATAGGGGTCGAGGAGCAATGTTTTTATTGAGTTAGTAGAACGAAAAGAAAAACATATGCGAGGTGACCGAATCTCACCACTTCCGCTAAATTGTTTTAAGTTGTATCCTGTGTCTGTATGGCTATCAAAAAAGTAGTAGTAAACGATAAGATGCAAAAGGGTTACGAATATATCCTCTCAGAAAAAATGGGAGAAAATTTTGATAGCAATTTTCGTCCAGATCTAACACCAAAAGAGATGCTCGAGCTGGGTGTGTTTGGTGGTAAATACATGACAGACTGCAGAGATGAGTTCCCATCAGACTGGTATACAAATGCAAAGCTAAATAGTGAAAAGTATGACAAGAATTTAAATTATTTTAAAATCAAAGCTAGTCAAAGTTTGCAAATTTGGAGAGAAAAGGGGTGGATACATGAGGATGACCCGCGCGGCTGGTTCCAATGGTATTGTCGTTATTATATGGGTCGCAGACACACAGATGATGAGAGACAGATCAAGAGATGGATAGCGATGAGGAGACACATAATCTGGCTCCAGGGGGCATGCAGAATAGGGGATGTGTTCTGCCGCCCGAGACAGAGACAGGCGTTACTTCACTGGGCATATGACAGCAGGAGGTTATAGAATCAAAACATTGACAAACAAGCACTATTAAAGTAGTGTTTGTTCCTATTGGTGCAAAGAGTTTGAAAAGACCCTTTGTTCCGATGTCATTGATCATTGATATTAACTTTTTTCGGGAGAAACATTTATGAATCGAAAGATTCTCAGGTTACTGATTCCGATTGTTGCGTTATTCTTTTTGATTTTCGCACGACCGGCGTTTGCTACTTACTGCAATAACGGGGCACTCAACTCAAGCTATCCGGCCTGTAACGTGTGTCCTGCGGGGAAGGTTTACGACCCCGTGACGCGATATTGTGTCAATCCTCCGCCGCCTCCACCCCCGCCTCCTCCTCCTCCAACACCTCCGGCTCCTCCGTCGAGTAGCTCAAGTAGTACGAGTAACTCGTCGGCAGCCGCTCAGGCCGCAGCGCAAGCAGCAGCCAATGCAGCCGCTGCAGCGAATGTGGGAGTTAATGTTGGGCCCAACACAGCAACCACTGGTGCCTCAACATCAACGGCAACTGGTGGCGGCGGTGGACAGGGTGGTGTCGGTCAAGGCGGTGCAGCAGCGATTGGAAACGTTACGACGGGACCATCCACTGCAACCTCCGGACCAAGCACTTCAGGTGTGAACGCGAGCATTGATGCGAGTGATCGGTCAGTGAGCAATGTTACTGACAACAGTAAGTCGTATGTATTTGCGTCTTACTCTGTACCAAACGGCGCAGCTCCGATCGTCGGCGCGACGATGACGGTGATTTCCCCGAAAGGATGCGGACCTCGCGTCCTGGTAGAGGACCGCCCGGTGGCAGCAGAGGTGTCAATTCTGTTCGGATTAATCCCTTGGAAGCGTGACTATACGTACACGCAGATCAAGAAAGAAGATCCGAAAGAATATCGCACAATTAAGGGTCCTGGTGGCAAAGAAAGCTACTGGGGTCACGCTGTTACAACGACAAAGGTCACTGTGACCTTCGGGTCGAGTAATCAGCTCGGTGCTGGCGGCAACAGTGTGGCAGGCTCATCAGCCGGAGCATCATTCGGTAGTAGTGGAGCATCACAATATGTGATTACTCACTACGACACCGAAGACTGTCCTCTTTTCGTTGAGAAGCCAACCCCACCAACACCACCGGCCCCAGCTGTCGTCGTCTCGTCGCCAGTGCCATCACCAGTTGTGGCACAGCCAGCAGTAGTGGAGCAACGTCTCATCATTACTCCGGCTATGCAGCGAAAGTATCGCGGCAAGTCCCTGTCCTATATTGCAGGGAAAGAAGCGAAGAAGCCGCATTGCGAAACGGTGACAACAAAGACCACTGTCTGCCGGGATCCCAAAACCGGCAAGGTGCTGAAAAAGTAACAACCCTATATGTCTGGTCCATGACCAGTACAGCAAAGGCCCGCGAAGCGGGCCTTTTTTTATTTCTGCCTTTTTTATTGTATTGTATTTGTTGTTGTGATTTTTATTGATTATGTTTTTTGAAGTGACCAATCTTCATGTTTTTACCTTTACGTTCACCTTGTTTGTGATCTGCCATGTTGGTTAGCATTTTATCAGCTTGTGCCTG